>DASSAV010000130.1:0-14536 GCA_035699265.1 Rhodothermales bacterium | reverse complement strand
CGGCCAGCCGCAGGGAGGAGAGCACGTCTGACTGCGCCACCCAGCGCTGAAGAGGTCCCACGCGGGATACGTCGTAGCTCAGGCCGACACCCGCATCGGCCAGAAAGGGCCGGTCTCCCTCGAATAGCTGCTCCGCGTCGCCGTCCCACACCTTCCCCAATCCGCCGAAGGCGAGGACCGACAATGGAGCGAGCCAGGGTCCTTTTAGCGGCGAGGCGGCGGGTTGCAACTCGACCCGCCCGGCCAGCACGTGCGTGCCCGTGGGTTCTATGCCGAGCGCATAGGCTACCGGCCCTGTGCCCGAGAACGGCACCAGGTGGGCGTCGTCGACAGGCTCCACGAAGGCGGATGCCAGCGCCCGGTAGGCGTCGTTGTGCCACGCCTCCAGCGCGCTCGGCATGCCGAGGCGGAACAGCCGCGACGTCCCCAGATTCCGCGTTCCCAGGCCGATGCCCAGGCTCGCTCGCCCGAGCAAAGGCCCGAGACCGGCCGACTTCGAGGCGCCGAGCGTGAAGCGTGTCGCCGCTCCCGCCGAGCGGGACGCCTGGATGCCGCTGCCGACCTCCAGGCTCGCGGACAGCACGTCGCCTCCTTTCCGGAGTTCATAGCTCGCCACTGCCGAGAGCGTGTGCTGGGGCAGGAGCGGCAGCATCACGGTGGGCGAGTAGGGCCGGGGATAGGTGCCGAACTGATGGAGCAGCGTCAGGCCCACCCGCTGCTCGTAGTCCTGCAAGATCGGGAAGCGCCCCAGCCGCACGTGGAGTGAGGCCGCGTTTTCGAGGAAGCCGAGGTGCTTCTGCGCCAGGAACGACAGGATTTTGTAGGGTCCGAGTGCGGGAAACAGGTTGGAGAGGGCCAGTTCGTAGTCGATCCCATCGGTGAAGCCGTGTCCGTCCAGGCCGGGTTGAATGGTTTCCCCTTCGCCCGCCAGGATCTGGGGCCAGAGCTTGAGGGTCGCCTTTACCTGGTACTGATCGTAGATATACTGCCCACGCGCCTGGAGGCCGACGGCGCCGCCGAATCCCCTGGCGAACTGCGCGAGCGGCCGCCAGCCGACGCCGTAGCTCGTCCATGATGGCTCGGCGGGACGCAGGAAGGCGACGTGCCGGGGCAGCTTCGCCTCGTTGTCCAGCCGGTCGTCGTCGGGCGTCTGGAGGAGCGGATCGAGGTAGACGGCGACGGGGCGGGAGGGGAGGTCGACCGTAATGGTGTGCTCCGGACTGGTCCACGGCCACGCCTCGGCGACCGTCCCGTTCCGCGGCATGGGTTTGTGCCCTTCCATGATGACCAGCGGCACGTTGACCCAGTGGACGCTCCCATCCTCCAGCTTCAGGGCCAGGTCCACCGGGAACACGGTATCGGTGTGCCGTTCCAGTTCGATCGACGTCGTCCAGCCACCATTACCGGAAGGGTGCGAGGCTACGTCGTCGATGCCGTAGTCGAGCATCCACTTTCGGTTGAGGACCTGGTCGAAGAACCAGTCGAGTTGCAGCCCGCTCACATCCTCCGCCACCTTTTCGACGTCGGCGGGGTAGGGGTGCCGGAAGGCGAAGCGGCGGAAGTATTCCTTCAGGAACCGGTCGCGCAGGGGTGGTGAAATGACGTAGCCCAGCATTTCCAGCACCGATTCGCCGCCCGCGTAGGCGGCGGTGCCGTACCCCTGGTTCGTCACGAACCAGTCGGAAGGGGTGTTGAGGGGCTCGAACAGCTCGTAATGCTGGGTGCCGAGCAGCGAAAGCAGCGCCCGGGCGTGGCTGGCGGGCTCCTGGGTATCGATATACGAAAGAGCCTCGGTCGAGATATAGTTCGCGAAGCCCTCGTCCATCCAGGCATAGTCGGTCTCGTTCGAGGCCACGACGCCGTAGAACCACATGTGGCCGGTCTCGTGCGCCATTGTGCCCAAAACCGAGCCAGGCGAGCGGCGCCCCGTGATGAACGTGATCATCGGGTACTCCATCCCGCCGTCTCCAGCCTGTGCTACCGTGAACTGGGGCCACGGGTACGGGCCGTAGTGGCGGGTATAAAACTGGACCACGGCGGGCACCCACTCCCGCAGGTTCTTCCAGGTGGCCGCCACGCCCGGTTGGTACAGCAGGTGGAAGATGTGCCCGTCCTCGTCGGTGAAGCGCTCGTGGATGTAGTCGGGATCTGCTACCCAGGCGAAGTCGTGCACGTTCTCGGCGTGGAAGTGCCAGGTCAGGGAATCGCCGGCAGGGGGAGCCGTCGTCGCTGCCGTGTCGTACCCATGCCCGACCTCATCCGGGTTCACGATCGTGCCGGTGCCGCCGAGGACGTAATTGGAGGGAAGGGTGATCCGCACGTCGAAGCTGCCGAACGGGGCGTAGAACTCCCGGCCGATGTACATGTCGGCGTGCCAGCCGAGATGATCGTACATCGCCATCTTGGGATACCACTGGGACATGGAGAAGTCGATGCCCTCGTCGCTGTCGCGGCCGCCGCGGCGGGTGAGGAGGGGCACCTGCGCATCCCATTGCAGATCGAACCTTGCCGAATCGCCCGGCAGGATCGGTTCCAGGAGTTCGACGCGCATGACAGTGTCGTTTACCTCGAACGGAACCGGGCGGCCATCCTGCGTCAGCGACCGGACGTGCTGGTAGCCGACCTCATCCGGGCCGAGGTTGAAGATCCGGGGCACCACGCGCGCGTCGGGATCGGGCAGGTGCCTGTTCCGCTCCGCCATCATCGAGTGCGGATTGAAGGCGTTGTAGAACAGGTGGTAGAAGACCTGCCGGAGCGTGTCGGGGGTATCGTTGTAGTAGACGAGGCGCTGCGTACCGCGAAGGTGGTGGCGGTCGGCCTGGAGCGTCACGTCCATGTCGTACCGCACGCGCGGCTGGTAGCCGGCGTTCACCTGCCCGAAAGCTGAACGTGAGCCGGCCAGGATCAGGAGCCCGACAAAGACGCCGATAATTCGGTTGACTGAGAGCATTACCTGAGCTTAAGGCCCCCGCCGGGGCGTTTTACTTCGTATCTTTCGGAATCATGTGTTCGCCGCGTGCGTTTGCTGGTTGGCATTTGCATCGGCGTTCACGGCATCACACGTGAATGTTCCCCCACGAGTTCTCGTGACGAAATCTGACATCATCGACCGGATCGCTGCCGGTACGGGGCTGACCAAGATAGAGACCGAGGCGGTCGTAAACGGTTTTGTCGCCACCGTCATTCACGGTCTCACGCACGGCGACAGCATCGAAATCCGCGGGTTCGGCTCGTTCAAGGTTCAGCACCGGTCTTCCCGCAGCGCGCGGAACCCGAGGACGAACGAGGAGATCGAACTCGGTGAACGCTACGTCCCCATCTTCAAGCCCTCGCGCGAACTTCGGGACGATGTGGACCGGGCGACCAAGCAACGGCACCGCACGGCCTAGGGCAACTCGTGTGCACTAGAGTATACAAACACAGTATCGGATAGATGGTTAAGAATTCTACGGCTGAAGTTTGCGCGGACTGTGGCGCCCGCGTCGAGCCGGGTGCTGAAGTGTGCGACCTCTGCGGGCGCCCCCTTCACGACACGGTTGAACAGAGATCGGACGTGGAGGCAGCGCCCGAAGGGTCCGCCGCCCCCGCGCCTCGGCCCGTGCAGGCCGCCGGCGCCTTCTGCAATGCCTGCGGCTGGAAGAACCCGCCCGGCGCCCGGTTTTGCAGCCAGTGCGGATCGTCGCTTCAGGATCTGGCCTCGGGATCATTGCCGGTTGAGTCTCGCAACGGTACCGGTCCGATTGCGCCCGGTCGTACGTTGCCCGATGCCGGCGCTGCAGCGTCCGACGAGGACAAAAATGCGGTTACGAGGCAGGTTGCGATCCTGACCGCCGCAGGGGTCTTGCTCGTCGTCGCCCTGTATCTCATCACGCTTTTCAGCAAGAGCGTGTCGCCGAGTTCGACCGCAGAGGCCCAGAGCCCGGCCGCTTCTGAGCAGGTCGCGGCTGAGGCGGCGGCTCCGCTGCCGCCCGACCTCGCGAAACAGGCCGGTGTGCTGGAGCAGGAGATCGAGCAGGCATCCGGCAGCGCCAGGCTGGAAAAGCAGCGCCAGCTCGTAACCTTCTACCTGACCGCGAACCGTCTCGATCTGGCCGCTACGGAACAGGAGAAGATCGCCGAGACGGTCGATACGCCGGAGGAATGGGCCCTTGCCGGCAATTATTACTACAGCGTGATGGAACAGACGGAGGGGCTGGGCAAGATGGACGCGGGCCGGAACGCCATCGCCGCCTACCGGAAGGTGCTCGACAAACAGCCCGATAATCTCGGCGTCCGCACCGATCTCGCGACTGCGTTGTTGAGCACCAACAACCCGATGGAGGGTGTGCGGCAGATCAAGCAGGTCCTCGCCGTAGACCCCAACCACGTCCAGGCGAACTTCAACTACGGCGTCATGCTGAGCATGATCGGCCGGGTAGATCAGGCCCTCACGCAGTTTGAGAAAGTAAAGTCCCTCGTTCCGCCAGGGTCGGATAACTACGTAAAGGCAGAGAACGCCATCGAAATCCTTCGAAAGGGAAGCGGTACCTGATCCTAATACCCTCTCCCTCTCGCCCTCTTCCTTTCGTACCCTCCTACTTTCTTACTTTCCTCCTCTCATCCCCTCCTTCTCTCGTTCGCCCTTTCCCTCCTGACATGCTTCTGACCGCTGCCGAGTGGGACGCCGTGATACTATCTCTCAAGGTGTCCGCCGTGGCAGTGGCAGGGACCTTCCCCTTCGGCGTCGTGATCGCGCACTTCATCGCCCGTCACCGCCCTCCCGTTTCGCTTCTCGCGGAAAGCCTCATTCAGCTTCCCCTCGTGCTTCCGCCCGTGGTTACCGGCATCTTCCTGCTCGTGCTGTTCGGGCCGCATGGATTCATCGGGCGCGCGCTCGAAGCATCGATCGGCTGGAGCCCGGCCTTTACGTGGGTCGGAGCCGCGCTTGCCGCCGCCGTCGTGGCGTTTCCGCTCATGGTGCAGGCCATGCGCGCCACGTTCGCGCAGATCGAGCGGGAGTGGGAGGAGGCCTGCTACGTCTACGGCGGCAGCCGCTGGGATGCGTTGCGGCACGTGACCCTTCCGCTGGCCGCGCGGGGCATCGCCGGAGCGACCATACTTGCTTTTGCGCGCGCGCTGGGGGAGTTTGGGGCTACCATTGTGGTCGCGGGAAACATCCCTGGACAGACGCGGACGATCCCACTCGCCATCTTCACGCGCTTGAACCAGATTGGCGGCGAACAGTCGGCTTTCCGCCTGGTTGCCGTTTCCGTGTTGCTTTCCGTCCTTAGCGTGGCGGTCCACCTCGTCCTCGCGCGCCGCCTCTACGACCCGCGTCGGTAAGCGTCTCGAAGGACATCCATGAACCGTAAACAGCGAAATGAAGAACCCATTTAAGGCGGATGACCTGTCGCGTATACGAGCCGCGGTTGCCGAGGCGGAAGGCCGCACCTCCGGAGAAATCGTCCCGTACATGGTCGAGCGGAGCGGGCGTTACGAGCTGGCGATCTGGCGCGGCGCGGTCGTCCTGGCCGTCATCACGCTGGCGGTCGTCGTTTTCGCCCACCAGTTCTACACGGGCTGGAGCATCGCATGGCCTTTCACGGGGTGGGGCGCCGCGTTACTGGCGTTGATAGGCGGTACGCTGGGTGCGCTGGCAGCCTGGCTCGTGGCGCCGCTTCGGCGTTGGCTGGCCGGTCCCTCTTTGCTCGACCGAACCGTCCACCAGCGCGCCCTGGAAGCCTTCGTGGAAGAGGAGGTGTTCGCCACTCGGGAGCGCACCGGCATCCTGCTCTTCATCTCGCTATTCGAGCACCGCATCGAGGTTCTCGGGGACTCCGGCATTAACGAGCTCGTATCGGCTGACGATTGGGCCGACGTCGTCCTGCGCGTGCGGGAGGGGATCAGGAGCGGGCGTGTCACGGAAGGCGTCCTGGAGGCCATCGAGATGTGCGGCCACCTCCTGGAGCGGAAAGGCGTGGAACTCCGCCCGGACGATACCGATGAGCTCGGCAATGAAATGCGCTTCAAGAAAGGCTCGTAAGGCCGCCTTCCTCTGTCGCCTATACGCGGTGGCCGTCATGTGGATCTGGCATCACCACGGACAACTGACCACTGATAACGGGCGGACCCTCAAAACAGCCCCAATTCCAGCTTGGCGGCGTCCGACATCATGTCGCGGTGGTAGGGTGGGTCCCAGGTCAGGTCCACCTGTACGTCTTTGACCCCCGGCACTTCCTGCACGCTCTGCCGAACCTCTGCGGGGAGGAACCCCGCCGCCGGGCAGCCCGGCGCTGTGAGCGTCATTTTGATGTAAACCGTACGGTCCGTCTCAACCCGAAGCTCGTAGATGAGCCCCAGGTCGTAGATGTTCACGGGCAGTTCGGGGTCGTACACCGTGCGGAGGGCTTCCACGATCTCGTCCTCCAGCTCGCCGAGGCCGATCTGCTCCGCTTCCTTATCGGTATGCTGCTCTTCCATTACGTTTCCCATTCATGTCGCAGTGATACAAAGCTTTCTGCCTTCCTTGCCCCCCAGGGAGAGGGTCGAACGAGTTAGAAACCCACTACATGAAACAGCAACACCTCATCCCAAATAACTGTCAACTGCTCATTGCTAACTGCTAATTGCCCTCCGTCGCTCCGTTCTCGTGCAGGAGCGCGTACAGCTTCATCTTTTTGATCATGCCTGCCAGCCCGTTCTTGCGGGTAGGGGAGAGGTGCTCCTGCAATCCGATCTTCTCCAGGAAGGCCAGCTTCGCATGCGCGATGTCTTCCGGCTTCTGGCCGTTCAGGACGTAGACCAACAGGGCGATGAGCCCTTTCGTAATCAGGGCGTCGCTGTCGGCCGTATAGAAGAGATGTCCGTTCCGCTCGTCCGCCTGCACCCATACCTGGCTCTGGCAGCCGTGGATCTTGTACTCCTCCGTCTTGAACCGTTCCTCGATGGGCGGGAGCTGCTTGCCCTGTTCGATGAGGTACTCGTAGCGCCCCATCCAGTCGTCGAAAAAGGCGAAGGCTTCGACGATTTCTTCCTCGCGCCTCTCTATAGAGTCATTCTGCATATTTCTCAGAGAGTGGTTGGCAAGGCTGAACCTTGTTCAACACCTCCCTTGAGGGAGGTGGCCCGCCAGGGCCGGAGGGTGTCTTGCAAGCTGACCACAGGCATACACCCCCAGTTACGGGCGTGACAGCCCCCTCCAGGGGGCGGTTGGGTTCTATGCATCCCACAAAGAACCGCATCTAGGCCGCTAATAAAGGGTTTCTCAACCAACCAAACGCTGTACGCGGTGCAAGCCTTCCACCAGGGCATCGACCTCAGCCGGCGTATTGTAGAAGGCAAAGGAGGCGCGGACGGTGCCGGGGATGCCCAGCCGGTCCATGAGCGGCTGGGTGCAATGATGCCCCGTGCGGACGGCGATGCCCAGTTGGTCGAGTATGGTTCCGGTGTCGTAGGGGTGGACGCCCTCCAGCAGGAAGGACAGCACGCTGGCCTTATGCCGCGCGGTGCCGATCACGTTCAGCCCGTCGATCTCCCGGACCCGTTCCGTCGCATATTCCAGCAGCTTCTTTTCGTACGCCGCGATCTCCCCACGCCTCACCCGCTCCATGTATGCGATGGCCGTCGCCAATCCGATGGCGCCGGCGATGTTGGGAGTGCCGGCTTCCAGCTTGTGGGGGAGTTCGTTGTAGGTGGTTCGCTCGAACGTCACCCGGTCGATCATGTCCCCGCCGCCCTGGTACGGCGGCATCGCTTCCAGGTGCTCGCGCTTGCCGAACAACACACCGATACCGGTGGGGCCGAGCATCTTGTGACCCGAGAAGCAGTAAAAATCGCAGTCGAGCTCCTGCACGTCGATGGGCCAATGCGGCGCGGCCTGGGCCCCGTCGAGCAGCACCGGGACCCCGCGTTCGTGTGCCTCGGCGATCATCTCGCGCACCGGGTTGATCGTCCCCAGCGCATTCGAGATGTGGCAGAAAGCGGCGAGCCTCGTGCGCGGCGTCAGCAGGCGGACGTATTCGTCATAGACGATCTCGCCCGCGTCCGTGATCGGGACGACGCGCAGGCGGGCGCCTTTCTCGTCACATAGCATCTGCCACGGGACGATGTTCGAGTGATGCTCCATCGTGGAGATCACCACCTCGTCGCCGGCCCCGACATTCATGCGTCCGAACGTGGCGGCCACGAGGTTGATCGAATCGGTCGTGCCGCGCGTGAAGATCACCTGCTCGGGCGCCGGGGCGTTGATGAACCCGGCCACGGCCCAGCGGGCCTGCTCGAACGCTTCCGTCGCCTGCTGGCTCAGGTAGTGCACGCCCCGATGCACGTTGCTGTTCTCCTCGGCGTAGTAGTCCCGTAGCCGGTCGATTACGACCTGTGGCTTCTGCGACGTGGCGGCGTTGTCCAGGTACACCAGCGGGCGCCCATGCACTTCCAGACGCAAAGCCGGGAAGTCCGCCCGCACCCGTTCCACGTCGAAGTCGAGGCCGGTATCCGGCCTATCCTGAAGCAGTATGGGGCCTGGCGTATGCATGGGCAGAGAGAAGGTTAACCGGAGAATCGGGCCTGGACGGCCTCGTCCAACAGCTGCCGCAACGGCGCCAGCTTGACGTTGTCCAGCACGTCGCGCGCGAAGGCCAGCAGCATCATGGCGCGGGCCTGCGTCTCAGGGATGCCGCGCGAGCGCAGGTAGAACACGGCCTCGGGGTCGAGCTGCCCCGTCGTGGCGCCGTGGCTGCATCGCACGTCGTCTGCGTAGATCTCCAGCTCCGGCTTGGCGTATATCTTCGCCGTGTCCGTCAGGACGATATTCTTGTTCGACTGGTAGGCGTTGATTTTCTGCGCGTCCCGGCGCACGAACACTTTCCCGTTGAACACGCCCACCGAATACCCGTCCAGGATGTTCTTGTACAGTTCGTTGCTCTGACACTCCGGCCGGGCGTGGTCGACCAGCGTATGGTTGTCTACGTGCATCTGGCCGTGTCCGAGGCACAACCCGTACAGGTGCGACTCACACTGCTCTCCGTTGGGGAGGAAGTTCAGGTTGTTCCGAACGACGCCCCCGCTCAACGTGGCGGTGTAGACGGAACAGGCGCTCCCCGCCTCCTGGTAAACCTGCGTCGTATCGATGGCCGAGGCATCGTCGCCCGCATCCTGGAGCTTGTAGCAGTCGACGCAGGCTCGCGCCCCTACGTACACCTCAGTGACGGCATTAACCAGCGTTTTGCGGTGGTCCATCGCATGATCCGACTGTACGACCGCCAGCACGGCTCCTTCCTCCGCTACGAAAAGATGGCGCGGTTGCACCAGGACGTCCTCGCTCGCGTCTGTGATGCTGACGACGTGTACCGGCCGGTCCAGCGCCACCCCACGTGGAACGTACACGAAAGCGCCGTCCTGCGTAAACGCCGTATTCAGTGCCGTCAACGCTTCCGAGCGGAAGTCGGCGTACCGGCTGAAGTGGCGGTTGACGAGGTCGGGGTGCGCTTCGGAAGCCTGTGCGAATCCGGACACCAGCACGCCTTTCGGGAGGCTCCGCACGTCGGAGAGATCCGGGTCGAACCGTCCGTTCACCAGAACGACGACGTGCGCCTCCAGTCCGGGGATCCGGCGCCGCTCCACCTCCTGCCGCAATACCTTCGCCGGGGCGCCGGCCGGCGAGAGCTTATAATCATGCCGGAGTACCTTTTCGATGTTCGTGTACTTCCAGGCTTCCGCCTTCCGGGTGGGGATGCCCAGTTCCGCGAAGGCTTGGATCGCCTCGCGGCGAAGGCCCTGCACGTTCGCGTTGCTCCCATTCAGGGTGTGTCCGTCCTGCATCTCGAAAGCCGCCACGAAGCGGTCTTCCGGACGTGTAGGTTGTTCTATCGCCGCTGGCGCTGCCATGCTGTCCTGTCTTATAAACTCCCCTCCTTTTTGAGGAGGGGCTGGGGGTGGTTGGTATTCACTCCCTGCCTTTCTATAGCCTGTCCCGATTCATACCGTCTCGGCCTGTCAACTACTCACTGCCAACTGCTCCGCCGTCTCTTCCTTGAGCCAGTCGTACCCCCTTTCTTCGAGTTCCAGGGCCAACTCCTTCCCGCCCGACTTCACGATGCGGCCGTCCACCAGGATGTGTACGAAGTCCGGTACGATGTAGTTGAGCAGGCGCTGGTAGTGGGTAATGACCACGAAGGCGCGTTTTGGGGACCGGAGCTGGTTCACGCCGTCGGCCACGATGCGCAGGGCGTCGATGTCCAGGCCGGAGTCGGTCTCGTCCAGTATGGCCAGCCTCGGCTCCAGCAGGGCCATCTGGAAGATCTCGTTGCGCTTCTTCTCGCCGCCCGAGAACCCTTCGTTGACCGACCGCTTCGTGAGGTCGGCGTTGAGTTCCACGATGCCGGCCTTCTCGCGCATGAGGCTGAGAAACTGGATGGCGCTGAGCGGCTCCTCCCCCCGGTGCTGCCGAATGGCATTCACGGCCTGCCGCAGGAAGTTCGTCATGCTCACGCCAGGAAGCTCGACCGGGTACTGGAACGCGAGGAAGAGGCCCTCGCGTGCTCGCTCGTCCGGTTCCATCTCCAGCAATTCCTGTCCGTCGAACCGTACCTCGCCCCCGGTGACTTCGTATTCCTCACGCCCGGCGAGCACGGACGCCAGTGTGCTCTTGCCCGATCCGTTCGGGCCCATGATAGCGTGGACTTCCCCCGGGTTGACCACCAGGTCGACCCCCTTCAGAATCTCGTTTTCTTCTATGCGAGCCCTGAGATTGCGGATCTCCAATAGTGACATGCCTGAACAGTATTTATACTTAGATTTTGTTTAAACGCTAGTGCGTGGCTTGCCGTAATTCGGTCATCACCCCATCAGGTGTTTAGTAACCGCTATGCACCCTCAGCAATGCTTCCGAATCTCCTTACACGTGTTCCTCTCTCCCACACACCCTCAACTCACCAACCCTCAACCCGCAAACACCCCGCCATTACCCTACACTTCCCTCCAGTTCGATGGCGAGCAGCTTCTGTGCCTCTACCGCGAACTCCATCGGGAGCGCCGCCAGGATCTCTTTGCAGAAGCCGTTCACGATCAGCTTGATGGCATCGGCCTCGCCGATCCCGCGCTGCTGGCAGTAGAAGATCTGGTCCTCGCCCACTTTGGACGTCGTGGCCTCGTGCTCCACCTGGGCCGTCGGGTTGCTCACCTCGATGTAGGGAAACGTGTGGGCGCCGCACTTGTCGCCCAGCAGGAGGGAGTCGCACTGTGAGAAGTTGCGCGCGTTCTCCGCGCCCCGCGCCACGCGCACGAGCCCGCGATAGCTGTTGTTGCTGCGCCCGCCCGAGATCCCCTTCGAGATGATCGTGCTGCTGGTGTTCTTGCCCAGATGGATCATCTTCGTGCCGGTGTCCGCCTGCTGCTTGCCCTTCGTAAAGGCCACAGAATAGAACTCGCCGACGGAATGGTCGCCTTTCAGGATCACGCTCGGGTACTTCCACGTGATGGCCGAGCCCGTCTCCAACTGCGTCCAGGAGATCTTCGCGTGGTCGCCCGCGCAAAGCCCGCGCTTGGTCACGAAGTTGAACACGCCGCCGCGCCCTTCCTTGTCGCCGGGGTACCAGTTCTGGATGGTCGAATACTTGACCTCGGCACCCTTGTGTGCGTAGATCTCCACGACCGCCGCGTGTAGTTGGTTCTCGTCCCGCTTCGGCGCCGTGCACCCTTCGAGATAGCTGACGTAGCTGCCTTCGTCGGCGATGATCAGCGTGCGCTCGAACTGGCCCGTGCCGGCCTGGTTGATCCGGAAGTACGTCGAAAGCTCCATCGGGCATCGGACGCCCTTCGGCACGTAGCAGAAGGAACCGTCGCTGAAAACAGCCGCGTTGAGCGATGCGTAGAAGTTGTCCGTGTACGGCACCACCGAGCCCATGTACTTCTGCACCAGGTCGGGGTAGTTCTCGACCGCCTCGCCGAACGAGCAGAAGATGATGCCCTCCTTCGCCAGCTCCTCCTTGAACGTCGTGCCGACGGACACGCTGTCCATCACGGCGTCCACCGCTACCCCGGTCAGCCGCTTCTGTTCGGACAGGGAGATGCCCAGCTTCTCGAACGTGTTCAGCAGTTCGGGGTCGACCTCATCCAGGCTCTTGTAACTGGCCTTCCTCTTGGGCGCGGAGTAATAGCTGATGGCCTGAAAGTCAATCTCGGGATACTCGATGTGCGCCCAGCGAGGGGATTTGTCCTGGAGGGTCTGCCAGTGGCGGAACGCTTTCAGGCGCCACGCCAGCATCCAGTCCGGCTCTTCCTTCTTCGCCGAGATGAGCCGGATGATGTCCTCGTTCAGCCCTATGGGGGCCGTATCGGCATCGACCTCCGTGACGAAGCCGTACTTGTAATCGCTCTCTGCAACTTCCTGGAGGAAGTCGGTGCTTGAGTCGCTCATAATCTATGGGTTGCCTCCGCCGCCCACGCCATGCGCCGACGGCAGGCAATTCGCTGGATAAATCGGGGACCTCCGCGCGATCCCACGTGAAAAAATACAACAGAGCGTTGATTCAATCGTTCCCCGGTTCACAGCACCTTGACGAGAAACCAACAGGCGGCGCCGGGGTACTGAAGGTGCGGTGCCGCAGCCCTCAATCTACTGCCCGAGGGCTGTGTTTACCCAGTCTGTTGCATCAAAACTTGCCAAAATGGACATCCAGATCACGCCCCGCGCAGTCGAGAAGATCCTGACGGCCGCCCGCCAGGAAAACGTCGACCTGGGCGATACCCTGCTCCGTGTCGCCGTCGTCCCCGGCGGCTGCTCCGGCCTCACGTACGAGCTCGGCTGGGATACCACCGTCCAGGAAACCGACGAGGTGGCCGAGGTGGAAGGCCTCCGCGTCGTGATGGACCTCAAGAGCTATCTCTACGTCGAGGGCTCGGAGCTGGACTTCTCCGAAGGCCTCGAAGGCAAAGGCTTCCACTTCCTCAACCCCCAGGCCGCCCGCACCTGCGCCTGCGGCGAGTCGTTCGGGTTGTAAGGTTTTTGTTCCTGGTTCTTTGTTCTTGGGGTTTGAGTGTCTGGGGGTGTCAGGGTACGGAGAAGATGGGGGAGGGAAAGATTGTTTTTATAGCCCATGTGTGAGGGGCGGTTGGGAGGAAGTTGGCACGGGCTTTAGGAGAGGACGAAAGGAGGAAAGGGAACATGGGAGCGAGTAGATAACTTGCATTATAGCGAGAGCTGAATATGTCCGACAGGGAGGGGGTACTTGAGATTTTAAGCGGCTACAAACCGGAGTTTGAGCGACTTTATGGGGTAACGGCGCTCGGGATCTTCGGCTCGGTGGCCCGTGGCGAGGCCCGACCTGATAGCGATGTGGACGTAGTGGTGCAGATGCGTGAGCCGGACTTGTTCTACATGGTGCACATCAAGGATACGCTCGAAGAAGCTCTTCAGGCCCCGGTGGATATCATCCGGTATCGTGAAAGCATGAACGCCTTCCTGAAGAAACGGATAGACCGGGATGCCGTCTTTGTCTGATCCCGAACTGGTCCTCGTCATCCTGAACCAAATCCTCGAAGCGGCCTCTAGAATCGAGCGCCGATTCGCGCCCATCAACATGCCAGATGACTTCCTGAATACCGAGGAAGGCGTGGGGCGGATGGACGGCATCGGTATGATGCTCATCGTCATCGGCGAGAGCGTGAAGAACCTGGACAAGGTGACCGGGGGTACCCTGTTGCCGCAGTTTCCAGAGGTGGACTGGAAGGGCGTGAAAGGCGCGCGCGACATCCTCTCCCACCATTACGTAAGCGTCGATGCCGAGGTGGTCTTCGGCATTTGCAAGAATCACATTCCTGTTTTGGTCTCGACGATTCGCAAGATCATTGAAGACGTAAAGAATAGCTCTGCGTCCTGAAATCATTGCCGGCGCTCATGCCGCGCTCGGCAGTGCTGACCTCGTCCCGAGGCATCCCTGTGCAGGAAGGGCTATGCAGAAGCTCACCCCGAAGCATACCGCCGCAACACCGCCCTCACCGCCTCCGTCCCCTCCGGCTGCTCGGGAGGGCGCGCGCCCGCCGCCAGCAGGGCATCGACCGTCGCCGGATAGTCGCCCTTTTCGCGATGCCAGGAGTTCTCTGACCCGTGGAGCGCCCAGCCCAGCGGGGTCATGTCGAATTCATTGTCGGCGTCTTCCAGCGGCGGGTTTCGCAGCAGGATCAGCCGGACCAGCTCCGCATTCCCGAGCCACGCCGCCCAGTGCAGTGCCGTGGCGTGGTGCTGGCCGAAAACACCGGCTACGGGCAGGCCCGCCTCCAGCATCAGGCGGGCGGCGACCGTGTCGTCGTTGCGCGCCGCGTGGACGATGTGCCGGCGGCCGGCAGACGATAGTGCCTCGGCCAGGCGGGGGCGCCGGGCGAGCAGCGCCTGCACCAGCCCGTCCTCGTGGAGCCAGCAGGCGTTGAGCAGCTTCTCCTCGTCGGGGCTCCGTTCCATCAAGAGATCGAATAGCTCCGCGTGGCCGAACGACCGGGCCACCTGGCAGGCCGACACGTACCACCCCAGTTCCCATTGGTAGATGGTCCCCCCAGCTTTGCC
>DASSAV010000129.1:0-3746 GCA_035699265.1 Rhodothermales bacterium | reverse complement strand
GCCACCCGCCGCCCACTGAGCCGGATGTCCTCCGGCAGCCGGGAAGCCGTCACGACGATGGTGTCCGGCAATACTCCCTCCAGATCCGCGCGCTGCGCCAGGGCACTCCTCGTGGGCAGAAAGCCGATGAGCAGCCCGAGCAAAAAAAGAGCTTTGGTGTACTGGATCATCCGTCGCGAGCAAACGCTTTCGTTCTGATAGAATCCCGCAAACTAAAGCACGACGCCCGCGCCAGCAAACGCCATAATCCCGCCGGTTCAACATGCGCATCAAGACCCCGTCCCCATCTGCGGCGACCAGCACGTCCCCCGGCGATCGATGTCGCCCAAAGCCGACACAGATGGTAGCCAAAGCGCATAGCGGAAAAGCCTGATCTTGTCGACAGGCACGCAGTGAACAAATTTGTGGATATGCTAGGAATTACAGCTTGTTGAGGGATTGTTGCGCACGCCGCACGCCTGCCCCGATCAGCTTCGTACCTCCACACACGCGCATGATGCCATACGCCTATATAACTCATGCGCTTACGTATACGTGCACCTCAATGCCCAAAAATACGTGACCCCACAACAGGTCACACCGGGGTCGACACAAGTCCGTGAGATATCCAGCGCCGTTGTGGATAACCTGTGCACAAGGAACAGGCCGTGCAAAAACCTGTGGGGAAATGGTGCGGGACTTTCGCTTGCCAGGTACCCCGGACCGTAGGTAGAATGGCAGTGCGAGACGGGCCGCGCATCCCACTCCCGGAATCCCCAGCCCGCCCCCCTCGACGCGAAGCACCCAGCCGTTAACAGGAAGCTTATGATGTCCCCAGCCCAGAGTGTGTGGGAGAGATGCCTTGACTCCGTTGCCCGCGAGGTATCACCCCAGGCCTTCAAAACTTGGTTCGTACCGCTTAAACCGGTATCGCTCGACCGAAACGACCATGGAACGGACGTGGAGCTTCGCCTCGAACTGCCCAGCCAGTTCTACCACGAGTGGCTGGCCCAGCACTACGGCCCGCTCCTGGATAGCGTCGTGGCGCAAGCGGTCGGCCATCCGACCCACATCACTTTTTCCGTTTCCGCGCGGCCTGTACGGGACGGCGTAGACCCGACCGTAACGGATAGACCTGCGGCGGAGCGCCCCTCCCGAACACAGCCCACAGCCGAACGTACCAGAGGCCGTGAACGCCCACTCGCGTCGGCGGTTACCCGGCAACAGACACCTCCGCGCGCCCGGACGAGTGCATCGGCCGACTTTCGAGCGCCCGCGGGCATCAACCCGAAGTACACCTTCGACTGCTTCATCGAAGGCGATTGCAACAGGCTCGCCCGCAGCGCCAGTCAGGCCATCTCGGAACGTCCGGGCGAGACCAGCTTCAACCCCTTCCTGATCTACGGCGGCGTTGGGCTCGGAAAGACGCATCTCGTGCAAGCCATCGCCAACTATGCCCAGAACAAGGGCACCGCTCAGCGCATGCGCTATGTTTCGAGCGAGCAGTTCACCTCTGAATTCGTGCAGGCCATTCAGAGCAACCGCATCCAGGCGTTCACCAGCTACTACCGGCAGATGGACCTGCTCATCGTGGATGACGTGCAGTTCTTCGGCGGCAAGGAAAAAACGCAGGAAGAGTTCTTCCACATCTTCAACGACCTCCACCAGCGCGGCAAGCAGGTCGTCCTCTGCGCCGACCGCCCCCCGCGCGACATCTCCGGAATCGAAGAACGGCTTCTCTCCCGCTTCCAGTGGGGACTCACAGCGGACGTCCAGATGCCGGAACTGGAGACGCGCATCGCCATCCTCAACCACAAAGCAGAGTCCGAAGGCTCGGAAGTGCCGCCGGAGGTGATCGCGTTCGTGGCAGAACGTGTCACGTCCAATGTCCGCGAGCTCGAAGGCAGCCTCATTCGGCTCCTGGCACACGCCCGCCTGCACCGGCGAGACGTCACGCTAGAACTGGCCGCCGAAGCCCTCCGCGGCCTCCTCCGAGACGAACCGGCCCGCCTCGACATCGCCGACATCCAGCGCATGGTCGCCGACTTCTGCGGCATGGATGTCAAGCTGCTGCTGGGGGCCTCGCGGAAACGTGAGATCGTGAATGCGCGCCACCTCGCCATCTATCTCTGTAAGCACTACACCCAGCACACCCTTAAGACCATCGGTACCCACTTCGGCGGGCGCGACCACTCCACCATCATCCACGCCTGCGGCGCCATCGAAGACCGCCTGGATACGGACCCCGACTTCTCCGCCGAATTCAACCAGATCCAGCGCAAGCTCAAAGGCCACCAACCCCCCTCACGGAACGGGTGATCGTTATCGAAAAGCAACCCGCAGCCTCGCTCCTTCCAGCCTCCTACAAATTGATCCGCTAGAAGGAAGCAGAACACGGCTCCCCTCCCTTCCAAGAGCCTGCCCCCTTTCATCCAGATTCCCCGTTTGTACAACCTTCGACTTTCAACCTTCCAACCTTCAACCCCCCGAAAGAACCCGTCCGCCGAACAGGCGTAGCATTACGACTGGCCTCAGCAGCTTTCCTCGTGCACCTCGTGCCGTATCGCCATGCCGGCAGAACCGCAACGACCCCGCATCCTCATCGGCAAGCCCGGCCTCGACGGACACGACCGAGGCGCCCGCTACGTCGCCCATGTCCTCCGGGACGCCGGCTTTGAAGTTATCTATACCGGCATCCGCCGCACCCCCGAACAAATCGTCCAGGCCGCCCTTCAGGAGGACGTTTCCGCGCTCGGTCTCTCCCTCCTCTCCGGCGCCCACCTCCCCATGTTCCGCCGCATCCTCGACCTCCTCAAGGAACATGACGCAGCCGACATCCTCGTCTTCGGCGGCGGCATCATTCCACCACAGGACATCCCGGTATTGAAAGAGATGGGCGTTGCAGCGGTCTTCACCCCCGGCACCCCCGCCCGCACCATCGTCGACACCCTCCGCAACCTCCTCTTCGCAAGAACCCCCGCTGTAGGCACCTCCGCATGACCTGCCTCTGCATACTACGTTCACGAGCAGCATTCCTGAATCATTTGCCTCCATTTTCAAGTCTCGTCATCCTCGACTCCGATCGGGGATCCAGGCAGCACACCCGTATAGCCTTTTCTGAGGCTCGCTCTCGAAGGCTACGCGAAAGAAACGCAGGTGCCAAATGTCTGAGAGACTAACCTGCCGCTTCGCATGACAGCCACTCTCGAGGAGCTGGTCCGCGAAGCCGCCTCACCGGAACCCTCCCCCCGGCAGACCCGCGCCGCCGCCCGGCTCATGTCTCTCCTCGAACAAGAACCGCAACGCCTGCCCGAGTTGCTCCGGTTCCACCCCCAGCCTTCCTGGCCGCAGCCGGATCTCGTCCTGGGCATCACCGGCGCCCCCGGGTCCGGCAAGTCGACCCTGACGGATGCCCTCCTCTCCGAATGGCGCCGTCGTCACCCGCAGGCGCGGCTCGGCGTCATCGCCGTCGACCCTTCCTCCCCCTTTACGGGCGGGTCGCTGCTCGGTGACCGCGTACGGATGATGCAGCACGCCACGGACCCGATGGTCTTCATCCGCTCCCTCGCAACGCGCGGCCACCTCGGCGGCCTGTCCCTGGGCGTGCGGGGCGTACTGCGTGTCATGGCGCTCATCGGATGCAGCCACGTCATCATCGAAACCGTCGGCGTGGGGCAGAGCGAGATCGAGGTAGCGCAGGTCGCCGACCTGGTCCTCGTCGTCCTCGCCCCCGGCCACGGGGACGCCGTTCAGATGCTCAAGGCCGG
>DASSAV010000128.1:0-2835 GCA_035699265.1 Rhodothermales bacterium | reverse complement strand
TGCTACATACGCCCGCCCGCCGGATCGTTCCCCGCCCGAACGCTATTCCGCTATGTGCCCGCCGGCTCCGGTATATCCCGGCCCTTCCACCCGCCCTTCGCCGTAACCTGCCACCGCTATGCTGCTTGCATCTGCAAGTCGGGGAACTCCTGGTATTCCTCACGGCGGATCGGTATGCCGGCTGCCATGAGCTTGCCCTCCAGGTTTTCGTATCCCCGGTCCAGGTGGTAGATGCGCCCGACGTGCGTCTCGCCTTCCGCGATCATGCCGGCCAGCACGAGCGAGACGCTGCCGCGTAGATCCGTACTCATGACATGGGCCCCGGTGACGTGCGCCGAGCCCTGTACGACTACCTCGTTGCCGACGACGATGGCGTTGACGCCCATGCGTTGCAGTTCGGGAATGTGGGCGAACCGGTCGGTGTAGATCTGATCTACGATGCGGCCGTTCCCTTCGGCACAGGTCAGGAGTACCGTCCACTGCGCTTGCAGGTCAGTGGGGAATCCAGGGTAAACCCCCGTTTCGATGGAGACGGGGAGGATGGTCTCCGGCGGGAACACGTCCACGTAGCCGGGGCCGAAGCTGAACTGCGTGCCCGTGCGGGCGAAAGCGTCCATGAAGGCCTGCCCGAGGTGTTGCGGTTCCGCGTTGGAGAGGTGGATGCGTTCGCCCGGCTCCCCGGCAATAGCGGCTGCGATCATGAACGTTCCCAGCTCGATCCGATCGGGTGGATTGCTGAACGTCACCGGCTGTAGTTCGTCGACGCCTTCCACCTCGATGATCGTCGTGCCCAGGCCCTGGATCTGGGCGCCCATCTTCTGCAGCATCTCACCGAAGGCCGCCACGTCTGGTTCGCGCGCCGCGTTCTCCAGCCGGGTCGGACCCTTCGCGGTAGCAGCGGCCAGCAGCAGGTTGATGGTCGCGCCGACGCTCGACGGCTCCATGACGAAGTGCCCGCCCTGGAGGCGTCCGCCCGGTGCTTCGGCGACGACGTAGCCCTGGTCGAGCTCGATTGTGGCCCCGAGCGCTTTCATGCCTTCCAGGTGGAGATTTACGGGGCGTGGGCCCCAGGCACAGCCGCCGGGGAGCGACACGCGCGCCTCACCGCAGCGGCCCAGCAGCGCGCCCAGCATGTAGAAGGAGGCCCGCATCTGTTTGACGAGGTCGTACGGCGCCTCCGGAAAATCCACCCGAGACGCATCTATCGTCATGCGATGGGCTGCGGGGTCGAACTGGACGGCCGCGCCCACGATGCGCAGCACGTGCGCAAACGTGCCGATGTCCCGCAGGTCGGGCACATTTTCCAGCGTCGTGACGCCCCTTCCGAGCAGGGCGCCCGCCATGAGCGGCAGGGCCGCATTCTTTGAGCCGCTAACGACGAGTTCGCCGTGCAGGCGGTGTTTACCTTCGATAACTAACTTGTCCATCAGATTAAGCGCGCTTCACGTGAGTCCGGAAGACCCGGGCCCGCAATTATACTCGAAACGAATAGGCAGGGAGGCACCCGTGCACACACGGATGCCACCGCAAGAGACGTGCCCTTTCTACGGGCAGGATGGCCGGTGGTCCGGATGGGGGCCGTTGCGCCGGCTGGAAACAGATGCAAACAGATCAGGGCGGGTATAAAGTTTCAGGGTACGAACCCGCTGGCACGTTTTGGCGTTCTTTTCTTCCCGCTTTCCGCGGTGAGTATTTCCGCCTCGAACGCTGAACCGTTCCGCCCTCATGAGAAGAATCTACCTTGATCACGCAGCAACCACACCTTTGGATCCGCGCGTGTTGGAGGTAATGCTTCCGTACCTGAAAGAGGACTTCGGAAACGCGTCGTCCGTCCACGCGCCCGGCCGCAAAGCGCGGCACGCCGTCGAGGATGCGCGCGAGCGTGTGGCCGCCTCGCTCGGCGCCGAGCCGTCGGAGATCATCTTCACCAGCGGCGGCACGGAGGCGGACAACCTGGCGCTGCGGGGGAGCGTGGCAGGCGCACCGGGGAGCACGCTGATTACCTCGGCCGCCGAGCACGAAGCCGTGCTGCGTTCGGCGGAAGCCCTGGCCGCGACGGGGGTGGACGTACGGATCCTCGATCCGGACCGGTACGGGCGTGTGACGGCGGGGGCGCTGCGGTCTGCCCTGGAAGGGGTGGATAGGGGGCTCGTCTCTGTCATGTACACGAACAACGAGGTGGGGACGGTCTCTCCTATTCCTGAGCTTGTAGAAATCTGCCACGAAGGGGGCATCACCTTTCACACAGACGCCGTCCAGGCCGCAGGGCACGTCCGGCTCGACGTGAAGGATCTCGGGGTGGACCTCCTGTCACTCTCCGCGCACAAGTTCAACGGACCGAAAGGAGTGGGGGCGCTGTACGTCCGCGGCGGTGCCGAACTCGTTTCCCAGATCACAGGGGGATCCCAGGAGCGGCGGCGGCGCGGCGGCACGGAAAACGTGGCGTCCATCGCCGGCATGGCGACGGCGCTGGAACTGGCAATGGCGGAAGCCGATGCTGCTTTCCTTCACGTAAGTGCTCTCCGGGACCGGCTGGTTTGGCAACTGCGTGAGGCCGTTGGCGACCGTGCGGTGTTCAACACACCGCTGAAACCTGGCGAGGCGTCGCCGCACGTCGTGAACGTCGCCTTCCCGCCGGTCGACGGCCGGCCGGTGGACGGGGAGATGCTGCTGCTCGGCATGGACCTGGAAGGGGTCTGCGTTTCGGCGGGATCGGCCTGCACCAGCGGAGCCATCGAGCCGAGCCACGTGCTGACGGCCCTGGGACTCGACCGGGCCACGGCGGCTGCCGCCATCCGGTTTTCTCTCGGCAAAGAGAACACGGAGGAGGACATA
>DASSAV010000127.1:0-2319 GCA_035699265.1 Rhodothermales bacterium | reverse complement strand
TCCTGCAAAAGGGCGCGGACTTTCCCCAGAGCGCTTGGTCCAATCTCCCCCGGATGCAGTTGCGGCTTCAAGTCCGGGTCGCTGTACCGGGCCAGCGGGTCTACCTGCTCAGCCAGATAGCTCAGAAAGCCTGTGAGAATGTCCTGGTAGCTGGGCGCCCGGAAGCCGATGGAGTAGGTCATGCAGTCGCCCACCGCCACGCCGTGGTGCGCGATCCGCGGCGGCAAATACAGCAGGTCCCCCGGCGCCAGGAGCCATTCCTCCTCGGGCTCGAAATCCCGAAGCATGCGGATGTCGATGTCCGGCACGAGGTTCTCTTCCTGGACGGGCCCGGCGCCGATCTGCCAGCGGCGTTGCCCCTTCGCCTGGAGGAGGAAAACGTCGTAGTTGTCCACGTGCGCGCCGACGCCCCCCTCCGCCGGCGCGTAGCTGATCATGACGTCGTCGATGCGCCAGCTCGGAATGAAACGGAAGCGGTCCAGCAGCGCCGCCACCTCCGGCACCCACCGGTCGACTTCCGAGACGAGCAGGGTCCAGTGGGTGGGCGCGAGGTCGGCGAAGTCCTGCTCGTCGAAAGGGCCGTGGCGGAGCTGCCACGGATAGTCGCCGCCCCGCTCCAGAATGAGCCGCGCCGAAACGTCCGGTTCGCAGGCGAGCCCCGCCAGATCCTCCGGGCTGACCGGAGACTCGAAGTCCGGGAGTGCCCCGCGAACGAGTAGTGGCTTTTTCTGCCAGTATTCTGCCAGAAAGTCGGCGGGTGAAAGGCCCCCTAAAAGCGGGACAGGCTTCTCCATGGGCTTGTTACCTAGCACGGTTCCGGTGACAGATCGGCCATGAAAGCAGAATAGCTATCGGCTGGAACACCAGGGCTCCAGCCGATAGCTATTCGTGCAACCTTCGCACACGGCCCCGGCTCCACGGTCCGACCCGAAGCATCAGGCTGTGTGCGGATTAAAATGCACCTCGTCAGGCCGTACGCGGACCGCGCACTGCACGGTAAATCCACAACAAGATGATAGCGCCGATGACCGCGATGATAAAGCTGCCGATGTTAAAGCCGCTTACATCACCCAGGCCGAGCGCTGAGCCGATGAAGCCGCCCACGACGGCGCCGACGATACCGACCAGGATGGTGATGACGATGCCGCCGGGGTCGTTGCCCGGCATAATCCACTTCGCAATCGCACCGGCGATTAAACCAAAGATGATCCATGCGATAATGCCCATATCGTTTCTCCTTTTTTGGTGCCGATGTTATGAAATTACGTACCGGGAAGACAGGCGCCAGGCGGCGTTGCGACGGCCCCGTCCCGATTCCCTGCACAGAAATTTGCGTACACTAACCTCGGCAAAAGCATACAGGTGCCGCCCTCTAGACGGCAATTACGGAAGCGTTACCCGGAAGCTCTCATTCGATACCAACTCTTTGCAATTTCCCCCTCCGCCGCCTTGCGGAATCACACCTGGGCGTCCAGTTCCGCAAGGAGGAGGTCGCGCTGCTCCGGCGTCAACGCGTCCGCATCGCGGTCCATATCGCCGCTGGCCGTCGAGCGGCCGGCCGGAGGCCATCTGCGCCCGGAGACCACGCGCGCGGCCAGTGCGGCAACGCCGATGCTCACTGCCGAGAAAAACAGGGCCCGAAGAAGTTTGGACATAGTGCCCTCATACCAATTCTGGGAAATACAGTGCATAGGGACTCACGCCTGTTCCCATTACCCCAAACGCCCCCCGATCAACCTCCGCCCTCCGCCTCGATGAACGTCAACACGAAACCGTTGCAATCCCTGACGGAGAACTCCATACCACCCGAGAAACCTGGCCGGGGCGGACTCAACACGTGCACCCGGTCGCAAGTCCGCTCATACAAAGCCTGCACGTCCTCCACGTAGAGCCGATACGTCAGCGCGAGACCGCCGGTTACTCCGGTCGCAGATAGGGTCGGCTGCTGCGCGGCGCCCGGACTCTGGAACAGAAGGGCCGCGTCGCCCCACCGAACCAGCGCCCAACTTTCGCTACCCAAACAATACGCCGCAGCAGCCAGTTCGAAACCGAGCATGTCGCGGTAAAACGTAACCGTCCTGTCCAGATCTGCCACAACCATAGCCTTCGCCGGTTTTCCCAACATGTCCCCCGTGTCCAAACATGTGCAAGCTATGAGCGCTGAGTGACAGGATTATGTCACAGACCTCTGATGCCAGACGCAACCATACGAAAAAACTGAATTTGTGAGCGCAACCGCACAACCTCCGGCCCTCATCCACGTTAATGCCGGGCATTGACCTGCGTACAACTACACAAAAGCGCGAAGCCTGTAACCGC
>DASSAV010000126.1:0-9314 GCA_035699265.1 Rhodothermales bacterium | reverse complement strand
GGCGCTCATCGGATGCAGCCACGTCATCATCGAAACCGTCGGCGTGGGGCAGAGCGAGATCGAGGTAGCGCAGGTCGCCGACCTGGTCCTCGTCGTCCTCGCCCCCGGCCACGGGGACGCCGTTCAGATGCTCAAGGCCGGGCTGATCGAGGCGGGCGACCTCTTCGTCGTAAACAAGGCGGACCAGGAAGGAGCGTCTCAACTATACAGCACGCTCGTATCCACCCTCAACCTCGCGCCGATCGAGCCCGAACCTGCCGGAATCCCGCCCGAACACGGCCGCGCTTCCGGGAAAAAGACGAACCGGCCCGACGTCTTCCTGGTCAGCGCCACGGAAAAGACGCGCATCGAAGAACTTGCGAACACGCTCGACCGGCTCACCGAGTCGGAAGGCGCGCGGTGGCAATCCGACCGGGATGCAGCCGCGCTGGAAGAAGCACGCGACGCCGTGCTCGTGGAAACAAGACGCCGCCTCATCGCCGTTATGGAAGAGAATCGGCTGGAGCAGGTGTTGAACGGCGGCCTCTCGGTTCCGGAACTTGCCCAACAACTGCTGGAACGTGCGGCGGCCATCCCCTCCCGCAGCCTGCATCCTTCGTCCTCGTCGACAGAACAACGTGAGCCAAATGCCTGAAGCGTCTGACAGCCAGTCGGATCTGAACGATGCCCGCGCGAAATACGAGTCCGACGTAGCGGAGACCGTCGCCCGCTTTCCCGAACGGGAGGACGTATTCAAGACAGCCTCCGGACGCGAAGTCGACCGCATCTACATCCCCGAGAATAACTGCGAAGCGGACTACCTGGAAAAGCTGGGCTTCCCGGGCTCCTATCCCTTTACCCGCGGCGTCCAGCCCACGATGTACCGAGGCCGGCTCTGGACCATGCGCCAGTACGCAGGCTTCGCCACCGCCGAGGAATCCAATGCCCGCTACAAGTACCTCCTGAGCCAGGGCACCACCGGCCTCTCCGTCGCCTTCGATCTCCCCACCCAGATCGGTTACGATTCCGACGACCCCATTGCCCTCGGTGAGGTCGGCAAGGTCGGCGTCGCGATCGATACCCTGGCCGACATGGAGGCGCTCTTCGACGGCATCCCGCTCGACAGGGTCTCCACGAGCATGACCATCAACGCATCGGCTGCCGTCCTCCTCGCTATGTACGTCGCCGTCGGCGAGAAGCAGGGGGTGCCGTCCGAGATTCTCGAAGGTACCCTACAGAACGACATCCTCAAGGAGTACATCGCGCGGGGAACGTACATTTTCCCGCCCCGCCCCTCCCTCCGCATCATCAGCGACATCTTCGCCTACTGCACCGCCCACGTCCCGAAGTGGAATACCATCTCCATCAGCGGCTATCACATCCGGGAAGCAGGCTCAACCGCCGGGCAGGAGATCGGCTTCACCCTCGCCAACGCGATCACGTATATCGAGACGGCGATCAAAGCGGGCTTGAACGTGGACGGCTTCGCCCCGCGCCTCGCTTTCTTCTTCGCGGCGCACACCGACCTCCTGGAAGAAGTGGCCAAGTTCCGCGCCGCGCGCCGCCTCTATGCCCGCATCATGCGCGAGCGCTTCGGCGCACAGGACCCGAAGAGCTGGATGCTCCGCTTCCACACCCAGACCGGCGGCGTCACCCTCACCGCCCAGCAGCCCGATAACAACGTCGTCCGCGTCACCATCCAGGCCCTCGCCGCCGTCCTCGGCGGCACCCAGAGCCTCCACACCAACTCGAAAGACGAGGCACTCGCCCTCCCGACCGAAGACGCCGTAACCGTCGCCCTCCGAACCCAGCAGGTCATCGCCTTCGAATCGGGTGTCGCCAACACCATCGACCCCCTCGGCGGCAGCTACTACGTCGAAAAGCTAACGGACGACCTGGAAGCAGAGGCTGTCGACTACATCGAAAAGATCGAGGCCATGGGGGGCGTCGTCACCGCCATCGAACAGGGCTGGATCCAGCGCCAGATCGAACAGGCCGCCTACCGCTTCGGGCAGGAGATCGAGTCCGGCGAGCGCATCATCGTCGGCGTCAACAAGTTCCAGTCAAAAGCCGAAGCCCCCATCGAACTCCTCCGCATCGACCAGGCCGTCGAAAAAGCCCAGGTCCGACGCCTCGAAGAAGTCAAAGCTCGCCGCAACGAAGATGAAGTAAAACGCACCCTGAAAGCCGTCGCCGAAGCCGCAAAGGGCACCGACAATCTCATGCCCCCCATCCTCAACGCCGTCCGCGCCTACGCCACCGTCGGCGAAATCTGCAACACCCTCCGCACCATCTTCGGGGAGTATCAGGAAGCGTTCTGAAGCACGAGCCTACCGCGCCCAATTTTTCATATCCGCACTCTGCTCCCGGATTTCGCATCAAGCATTGATGAGAAGGAATGGAGCTTTGGATGCCATGCATCTCTTCGTAGATTCGCGGTCCGAGGTGCAAACACCATTGGTAGTATAGAACATGCAGAAGGTCATACTGGTCACCGGAGGGGCGGGCTTTATCGGCTCGGCCCTCGTGCGCTATCTCATCGGGGAAACAGACCACACTGTCATCAACGTGGACAAGCTGACGTATGCCGGCAACCTCTCCACGGTCGCCCCCGTCGCCGCCAGCCCACGCTATCACTTCGAGCAGGTCGACATCACGGACGCCCCGGAGATGCGCCGCATCTTCGCGCAGGTCCGCCCCGACGCCGTCATGCACCTGGCCGCCGAGTCCCACGTCGACCGCTCCATCGACGGACCCGGCGCCTTCATCCAGACCAACGTCGTCGGAACCTACACGATGCTGGAGGCCGCCCGCGCCTTCTGGCAGGCACTCGATCCAGCCGGGCAGGAGCAGTTCCGCTTCCTCCACATCTCGACGGACGAGGTCTTCGGCTCCCTCGGAAGCGAGGGTTACTTCACCGAGGAAATTGCCTACGACCCGCGCTCGCCCTACTCCGCGAGCAAGGCGTCGTCGGACCACCTCGTGCGCGCGTGGCAGCACACCTTCGGCCTCCCCACAATGGTTACCAACTGCTCCAACAACTACGGCCCGTATCAATACCCCGAAAAGCTGATCCCGGTGGTCATCCTGAAAGCACTGGCCGGCGAGCCCATCCCCGTCTACGGCGCCGGGCAGAACGTGCGGGACTGGCTCTACGTCGAGGACCACGTCAGAGCCCTGTACACCGTCGTCGAACGTGGCACGGTCGGCGAGACCTACAACGTCGGCGGCCACAACGAGAAGTCGAACATAGACGTCGTCCGCACCATCTGTTCCATCCTCGACGAGCTACGACCAAAACCCAACGGCACACCCTACGCGGACCAGATCACCTTTGTAAAAGACCGCCCTGGGCACGACTTTCGCTACGCCATTGATGCCTCCAAAATCGAGCGCGAACTGGGTTGGAAGCCGAGGGAAACGTTCCAGAGCGGCCTCCGCAAGACCGTCCAGTGGTACCTCGACCACCATGCCTGGTGCGAGGAGGTTTTGAACGACAAGTACAGCCTCGAGCGCCTTGGACAGGGGTAAGAGTAGTTGAAAGTTAAAGGTTAGTAGGTTGAAGGTTGGCGAGTAATACGATTAGCTTTGCTTTTGGTATCGCTCCAGATAGCTCATCAAAGCACTGATTTGGCGGGCAGTTTGGGTAGTAAGCTGATAGATATGGTCGAAAACAGATTGATCGATGTAGCCCTGGTCGAGTGCAACGTAGAGCTGACTGCGAACCTCCCCGGCCGACCCCTTCGCAATAGATAGAAAATGATAAAACTCGCGCACCCGGTGGCGCTCGAACCCTTCTGCGATATTCGAGCCAACTGAGACGGCAGCCCGGCGGATCTGGTCGCGGAGGCCATAGTCACGGCCAAAGCTTCGTTGGTTTGAGATGCTGTAGACTTCTCGCGCCAAGGCACGTGCGTTCCGCCAAGCCGTGATTTCTTCAAACCGCTCGAACTTCGCCATGCATACTCCACCATTGTGTATCTACTTCGATATAAGTCCCATAGACACCCCGTACAGACGTTTGTAACCTCCACCCCAAACGTTTTAACCTTCAACTTTCTAACCTTCAACCTTCAACTCGACCTTGAAAGGCATCATCCTCGCAGGCGGAAGCGGCACGCGGCTGTACCCCCTCACGCTCAGCGTGAGTAAGCAGCTCATGCCGGTCTACGACAAGCCCATGATTTACTACCCGCTCAGCACGCTTATGCTGGCGGGGGTTCGGGACGTCCTCATCATCTCCACCCCGCACGACCTGCCGCTCTTCCAGCGCCTCTTGCAGGACGGCTCGCAGTGGGGAATCTCCCTTTCCTACGCCGAGCAGCCCCGGCCCGAAGGCCTGGCGCAGGCCTTCATCATCGGTGCGGATTTCGTAGGCCCCGATCCGGCCTGCCTGATTCTCGGCGACAACATCTTCTACGGGCATGGCCTGTCGGACATGCTGCGCCGGGCCGCCGCTCTGAAGGAGGGCGCTACCGTGTTCGCCTACTACGTAAGCGACCCCGAGCGCTATGGCGTGGTCGCCTTCGGCCGGGATGGGAAAGCGGTAGACATCCAGGAAAAGCCGAAAGCGCCGCGCTCCAACTACGCCGTTACGGGCCTCTACTTCTATGATAACTCGGTTGTGGAGATCGCAAAGAACCTGAAGCCTTCCCCGCGCGGGGAACTCGAAATCACCGACGTGAACCGCGTCTACCTGGAAGCGAACAAGCTGAACGTCGAAGTCATGGGGCGCGGGATGGCGTGGCTGGACACGGGCACGCACCAGTCGCTCATGGATGCGTCCAACTTCATCCAGGTGGTGGAAATGCGGCAGGGGCTCAAGGTGGCCTGCCCGGAGGAGATCGCCTACCGGACCGGCTGGATCTCGGCGGAACAACTGGAGAAGCTGGGCCGGCAGATGCAGAAGAATGCGTACGGCGAGTACCTGTTGAACCTGCTCAAACAACCGTTCATTTACGGGGCACCGGAGTAGCAAAGAACCTCATGCAAGTCATAGCATCACATATTCCAGGCGTGGTCGTCATAGAACCAGACGTCTACGGCGATAGCCGCGGGTTCTTCATGGAGTCGTGGAACGCCCGGCGCTACCAGGAACTCGGACTCGGGTGGACGTTTGTGCAGGACAACATCTCCTCCTCCCGAAAGGGCACGCTACGCGGGTTGCACCTCCAGAACCCGCAGCCGCAGGGCAAGCTCGTTACCGTGCTCAGCGGCGAGGTGTTCGACGTGGCCGTGGACCTTCGGCGCGGCAGTCCTTCGTTCGGGCAATGGGTCGGCCACCTGCTGTCGTCCGACAACAAGAAGCAGATGTACATCCCGGAAGGTTGCGCGCACGGGTTCGCCGTCACCAGCGAATCGGCCCTGTTCTACTACAAATGCACCGACTTCTACAACAAGCAGGCGGAACTGTCCGTCCGCTGGGACGACCCCGACCTCGGCATCGACTGGCCCATCGAAAACCCGGTCCTTTCGGGAAAGGACGACGACGCCGTCTTACTTCGAGACATGGACTCGAACCAGCTCCCGGTATTTGATGCAGCGCCAGGTTCGTTCGCCGATGCCATGGAGGCGTTGCCGGCGAGCCGTACCGAAGACTCCCATGGGTGATCGTAGAATCCTGGTGCTGGGTAGTGACGGGCAGGTCGGCTGGGAGCTTCAGCGCACCCTGCTTCCGATCGGCTCCGTCGCCGCTAGAAACCGCGCCGAACTCGACCTCTCCGATCCCGATGCGGTCCGTCTGGCATTGTGCGACCTCCAACCGGACGTGATCGTCAACGCGGCGGCATACACAGCCGTGGACCGGGCGGAAGCCGAGCCGGAACAGGCCTTCCGCATCAATGGGGAGGTGCCGGGCCTGCTGGCGGAGGAGGCAAAGCGGTCGGGGGCGCTGCTCGTCCACTATTCGACCGACTACGTCTACGACGGCAGCAAGGGGACCGCCTACGTCGAAAGCGATCCACCTGGCCCGATCAACGTATATGGCAGCTCTAAGCTAGCAGGAGATCAGGCTATTCAGGACGTGGGGGGAGATCACCTGATTCTCCGTACGAGCTGGGTGTACGGCATGCGGGGCCGCAACTTCCTTCGCACGATCCTCCGGCTGGCCGCCGAGAAGGAGGAGCTTCGCATCGTGGATGACCAGGTAGGGTGCCCGACGTGGAGCCGGTGGATCGCAGAGATAACGGCCCAGGTCATCGGGCAGGTTACCGGCGGCGCCCGGAAGAAGCAATACACGGGCATCTACCATCTTTGCGGAGGCGGCTCCACCACCTGGCACGGGTTCGCCTCCGCCATCGTTGACGAGGCCAGCCGCCTCGCCGGCCTCGATCTGCGGGTGCGGCAGGTTACGCCCATTCCGACCAGCGCGTACCCGACGCCAGCGAGGCGTCCACCGCAGACGCCCCTTTCATGCAAACGGCTACAGGAGACCTTCCGGCTTGGCGTCACCGGCTGGGAGGAACAGCTTCGGCTCTGCCTGGCCGACCCTGGGATGCACAGAATTCTCCGGACGCCGACGGATTAAAACTGAGAACGGCGAGCGCATGTCTAGAATACGCTCGTACTTAACACCGATACGCTTCTTCTATATACCGGAGCAACAGCGATTGCGAACCAGATGGTACCGCGCTGCACAGGGCGGGTGCATCGCTCCGCTATTACTATTGCAAGTATACAGCTGGAGGTCGGACTCGGATTTCTCGGGTTGTGTTTGCGCGGCCACCGGGGCGCGTATCGGGCGCTAGAGACGCTAATCCGCTACTGCAACGTGGGTGACTACGAGTACCCTCACTGGACGCGGGTCTGGCACCACAGGTTGTTGCTGAGCAGCACGGTACGCGAGGTGGCGCCGGAAAAACCGTGTGCGGAGTCATTCTGGCCGGTAACGGCTACGAGCTTACCGAGGCAGACGATCGATGGCGATTCGTACGTACGGCAGGATTCTGCGTCTTCAATTGCGGGGCGGTTCATCTCTTCCATGGAAATTGTATTGCGACTAATGTGGGGTATAGCTAAAGCGCTTACGAACGCACTACAATACTACTTATCTTCTCACAAAAAAGAAAGGCAATAAGCGGTTCTTCGCCCCGTATTACAAGATTCCTTCATCACCTACATAACTTGTAAAATATCCCGTCCCAGCACAGTAACTTTTGGATTATGAAGCCGTCAGTTTAAGCACGGAGCAGAGACGTTCCTTAGGTCCCCCCGCCCTCTGCGCCTCATCCATTCCTATCCCCATTCCGCGTGTCTCAGACCATCGCCTCTCCGCCCGGCTCCCATACGTAGCATCCTACCCGGTGGGCGTGATCCTCCACCAGGCTCCCTGACGGGGCCGAGCGGAGCAGCCAAAGCACCAGGAAATCGCCCCCGGCCGCCAGCGTGAACAACAGTCCGTACGTAAACAGTGCGGCGTCGCCCTCAATGAGGCCTACCAGCGCCGGCAGCACCCCAAGGGCCAGTCCCGGCATGAGCGTCCCGGCCCGATACGCCTCAATCGTGATCGGCTCCGTGCAGTGGGCGTACGGGGTCAGGGTCTTCCAGTAGAACCCGAACTTCAACGCCGTAAGCGGCTTCCGCCCGAAATACCCCCAGGTGAGGCCGTGCAACAGCTCGTGTGCAATCACGCCCAGCACGACCGCCACCAGCACCATCATCGCGTGATCCAGACTTCCCCTGATTCCGGCCACCCAGGCGCCCACTCCCCATTGCTCCACGAAAGCGACTGAAAGCGCTCCCACCACTGGCAACGGCGCGAGCACGCCAAGCAAGTTGGCCTCGCCCATCGAAACAGAAGTGTCCTTTTTTACCATGGTGCATGCCCTTTTTGTAATGAGCGACATTGCAGGCGGGGCGGGATCACGCTTCAAGCCCGCTCCAAGCGTACTTGTCAAAGCCTGTGCCTCTTTGTGGTCAGGGGTGTTCATGGGTTGACGGGTTGAGGGTTGGGACGAGTGTTCGGGGGTCAGTCTGGAAGCACGTGCGCTGCCGGGTTGGCGAGTTGGCGGAGGACTTCGCGGTCCCAGCGGGCGACGATGGGGAGGCGGCGGCCGATGCCGAAGGCTTTGGCGCTGACGCGGATGCCGGGCGGGACCTGGCGGCGCTTGTACTCGTTCCGGTCGACGCGGCGGAGAATGTCGAGCACCAGGCTGCGGTCGTAGCCGGTGGCGTCGACGATGGCGTCTGTCTCCAGGAGGTCCTCTATATATAGGGCCAGCACCCGGTCCAGGACGTCATAGGGCGGGAGGGTGTCCTGGTCTGTCTGGTCCGGCCGCAGCTCTGCGGAGGGGGGCTTGGTGATCGTCGCCTCGGGAATGACTTCCCGGCCGGCGCGTTGATTGATATACCTGGCCAGTTCGTAGACCTGTGTCTTGAATACGTCCGCCAGCACGGCCAGTCCTCCGTTGGTATCGCCATAGAGCGTGGAATAGCCGACCGACATCTCGCTCTTATTGCCTGTGGAGAGCAGGAGGTAGTCGAACTTGTTCGAGATGGCCATGAGGGTGACACCGCGCGCGCGGCTCTGGACGTTCTCCTCGGCGACGCCCTCCTGTGTGCCCGTGAAGATGCCTGCCAGCATCTCGGTGAAGGCGTTCACGGCCGGTCCGATGGCAACATTGTGGAACTCGATCCCGAGCGCCTCCGCCAGTTTGCGCGAGTCCTCCACCGAGCCGGTGGACGAGTAGCGGGAGGGCATGGTCACGCCGACGACCCGCTCGGGGCCGAGGGCATTCGCGGCCAGCGCGCAAGTCACCGCCGAGTCGATCCCGCCCGAAAGCCCTACCAGCGTCTTGTTGAAGGCCCCGGTCTTGTTGAAGTAGTCTCCGATGCCGAGCACGAGGGCGTCGTGCAGATCCTCGACGTCCGTATGCGTGACCGGGCATTCCGCGCCCGGCTGCTCCGACTCCCAGTAGAGCAGGGCCTCCTCGAACGACGGCGCACACAGGAGCTGGCTTCCGTCGGCCCCGTGCACCCGACTGTCGCCGTCGAAGACAATTTCCGTGTTGGCCCCTACCTGATTGACGAAGATGAAGGGCAGGGCGTGCTCCCGGCAGATCTCCTCGATGAGGGCGTTCCGCCGGTCGTGCTTGCCGATGGAGAACGGGGAGGCGCTGACGTTGACGAAGAGGTCGGCTCCAAGCGCCGCCAGCTCGTCCACGGGGTTCTGCCGGTAGAGGTGATACGGCGCCTGCTCCTCGTTATTCCACATGTCCTCGCAGACGTGGAGTCCGAGCTTGAGCCCCCGCCATTCGATCACGTGGCATTCGTGCCCTGGCTCGAAGTAGCGGTACTCGTCGAACACGTCGTACGTGGGCAGGAGGGTCTTGTGAACC
>DASSAV010000125.1:0-2551 GCA_035699265.1 Rhodothermales bacterium | reverse complement strand
GACGTGACCAGGCATCCGGAGTTCTTCAAAATCACCGGCATCGATCCGGGGGAGGAAATGCTCGTGTCGATGCTGTGGTACGGGTTCCCGGCTGAGATACCGGAAACGCAGCGCAAGCCCGTGGAGTCGATCGTCCGCGAGCTGCCCTGACGCAGTCGATGGGAACCGGCGGCTTTCCGCCGCCGATGGGCGTGGCAGGACATGCGAGTTGCCACGGGGATGTAATAAGGCATTCCCGTCGGAATCGAACCGGGTGATACGACGTAGCCCATAATAATACAATGATTTGCGACGTATCGTTGTCCCTGCCGATGATGGATTCATATACGGAGGAAACCGCCAGAGCATACTCGGTGGCGCTCGCGCGGTACCGCGACCTTGCGGTACGCCTTCAGTTGCTGGCGCAGGACCCGGGCGTCGAGCACGACTTCCTGCTTGCCGCGGCGGATGAAGTTGCGGCGCTCGGGCGAGAGCTCGGCGACCTCCGCGGCCTGCTTGCGGCACATGGCGTACAGCCTCCCCTGCCGGAAGGCGCCGACTCAGCGAGGTGCGCCTAGTCCATTCTGGTACTCAGGTGTTTTCGTGTTCGTGTGTTCGGATCATTGTGGTTATTCAGGCGAAATTGCCGGGTGCCGGCTGGCGCATCTTGCTCCACACATGTTCCAATGGCGTTATATGCGTTGCGCCGTCTTTCCTTCGGGGCCGTTTTATGCAGATCTTCCGGGACCCATAGAGAAAGCTCGGGCGCACAGCCCGGCGTAGTACCACCTGAGTCGAGGATCTTCAGCGCGTATGAACACGGATATTTACAGGTCGGCCTTGAGCGCGGGCCTCTCTCCACTGGTTGCTCAAATTGCCCTCGTATTGGCCGACATCGAGGGTTCGGAACGAGCAGGTGAATTTATCGAGTCCTGCCGCCGCGAGGATGAGCAACGGGCGGCTCTGCAGGTGCGGGAGCAGACCGTCAGTATGCGGGCCAGCTTCATGGACATTGCCGAAGCAGGTAACAAGGCTGCCTGATTGACCCGGTTTATCGCCGCGGGTCGACTTTCGTTTCCAGCTTTGTTTTGAGTATAGAGATGCTACGCCGGGTACCGACGAGCAAGCGCCCGGAGTGTGCAGGGCGGCTGTTCTCAGGCGCGGACTGGGTGCCGTCCATACGTTTACGACGTATGACGGAGAGCCGCCGGACCTGAAGGCGGCCGGGAGGAGTAAGGAGAGCAAGATGGAACTGAGCAGCGGAATGGAAACGGAAAGGAACGGCGGGCGCCGAAGCAGCCGGGATCTATACGTGGATGATCGTGAACTCCGACGTGTGTACGAGAGCGTCTCGGAAGAGTACGAGCGGAAGGCGGAGGCTATGCTGCGCCTCGCGGCGGAACCTCACGATGCGGAGGAGTTTCGAAAGGCATCTGAGGAGGTCGCTGCCCTGTGGGCGCGCCTTCGGGAGCTCAGGACCGTACACCTTCTGCGGCTGAGTGCACCGAGGAGTACGCACGACGAGCAAGCCAGCCCTGAAGGCGACCGCCCCGGTGGTTGAACCCGGTCCGTAGCGGTACCGGAGAGAATGGGACGGTAATTCGCAGACACACCGGTACAGGGCACCACTGGCATGACGGTCCGGCTCAAGCACGCGCATCGGTGGGATCTGTCGCCGCGTGACGCGATCCAGATGCAGCGCGAACTGGTGCCCCTCGTACGGGAGGTGCCCCTGACGAAGCCGGTCACGACGGTCGCTGGTGTGGACGTGAGCATCCGGGGGGACCGGGCCCAGGCCGCCATCGTCGTAGTGGACGTCACCGGCATGCAGGTGGTCGACCGGGCGTTGTGGCAGGGCGACGTGCAGTTCCCCTACATCCCCGGCCTGCTCAGCTTTCGGGAGATGCCCGCGATCCTACCCGCGCTGGAACGGCTTCGGGTATGGCCGGACGTGTTCATGACAGACAGCCAGGGCCGCGCGCATCCGCGCCGGTTCGGCCTGGCCTGCCACCTGGGGGTGGTGCTGGAATGGCCCTCCTTCGGCGTGGCCAAGTCCATTCTCACCGGGCGCTACCACGATCTGTCGGAGGAAAAGGGCTCCCACGTTCCGCTGGTCGACAAGGGTGAGATCGTCGGCGAGGCGGTCCGCACCCGAAGCAACACGAACCCGGTGTACGCGAGCGTGGGGCACCTGATGACGCTGGAAGATGCCGTTGCGTTGACGCTGGCGTGCACGACGAAGTACAAGATCCCGGAGCCGACGCGGGAGGCGCATACATACAGCAAGTACGGGTCTTGAGAAAGGGAGAAAGAGGGAGAGGAGGAATGGGCGAGTGGAGGAAAGGAGGAGGGGGAGAGGGGGCTACATGCTTGATTTCTCGAACGACTTTCGTTCCTGGCGTACGAGGCCCCTTGTCATTCGGCCTACAAGCTGTATCAGGTCCGAGACGCTCTGAGGTGCAACGAATAGCTCCTTGCTCTCGGCGTAGACGGTGTCTTTGCTCAGGTCCTGTTCGTGGGGCCAGTCAATGCCGTGACCGCCCCATACGAGCCGCACCTGCCGGAAATACTC
>DASSAV010000124.1:0-6329 GCA_035699265.1 Rhodothermales bacterium | reverse complement strand
CGGTGTCGTCGCGGACCGTGAACGTGGCGCCGTCGGGGCCGTAGCGGACGTCGCTGGCGACGATGTCGGCCGGGTTGCCTTCCGCCGAGACGAACCAGACCTTGCCGGGCGCCCGGTCTTTCATGGCCGCCACGCGCGGGTCGTCTGCGTTCAGCACGGCCACGCCGCCGGGCTTCGTGTACTGGAGCAGGCTGCCCTTCTCCTGCGCGATGGCCTCAATGGAGCCCATCGTCTCCAGGTGCGCTACGCCAACGGAGGTAACGACGGAGATATCCGGCTGTGCGATGTCGCAGAGCTCCTTGATGTCTCCTGGGTACCGCATGCCCATCTCCAGGACGAGAACCTGGTGCTCCGGGCGCAGCTTCTGGTTCACGACGAGGCAGATGCCCATGGGGGTGTTATAGGAGCCGGGGGTGGCGAGCACGCTGTAGCGCTGCTTGAGGATCTCCGCGATGATGAACTTGACGCTCGTCTTCCCATAGGACCCCGTGATGCCGATGACCTTGAGCCCCGGCCGGCCACGCAAGGCGTCGCGTGCCTGCCGCTTGAAGCCGCTCTGCACGCCGGCCTCCACCGGCTTCATCACGAAGGCAGCCAGCAGGACCCAGAGCGGCGCCCCGAGGTCGGCTACGAAGAAGCCGAGCAGGTACCAGAAGAAGCCCTCCAGGCGGTGCATCGACAGGCCGATGTTGGCGCCTGCGACGATCGGGATCAGGGTGATGGCGGCGGCGGTGGCCAGGAGACGCCGGAGGCGACTGGTGTACTTGAGCGGCTTCTTCTGCTGCTCGCTCCGGTAGAGCCGGGAGGATGCGAAGGCGACGGCCCAGGCGGGCAGCACGAAGAAGGCAGTCCAGAAGGCGCTGACGTGGAAGAGTCCAACGTACGCCAGGATCAGCAGCGCGATGGCGATTTTGTGTGAGAGGCGGAAGACGACCGTGCCCGTGCGCCTGCCGAGCCAGTGGCGGAACTCGTTCGGCTTGTAGCCTTCCAGTTGAAAGACGTGGAGGAAGTAGCGCAGCCTCCGCCACGCCCGCCAGAGCGCGAACAGGGTGGCGATGAGGGCGAAGAGATAGATGAAGAACATAGGTGGGGAGGCGGGGGCGTTCGGTTCAGTAGCGGGCGTGCCAAGTTAATGCAGAAAGGCCCGGATGCTATGCGACGGCCTGCCGCTGTTCGACGTCGGCGGTGAGGAAGTGGCGGGTGGCGGCGATGACCGTGTCGGGGTCGTCCAGGTGGCCGTAGTGCCCGGCGCCGGTTAGGACGATCAGCCCGGCGTCTGGGATTTCCCGTTCGAGCGTCTCCATCTGGTAGCGGGAGACGGCCTGGTCGCGGTCGCCCCAGAAGAGCAAGGTAGGGGCCTGGATGAGGCGCACGCGGTCGTCCACGTGGAAATTGACGGTCTTGACGAACGTACCGCGCATGACGCCCTGGAGGCTACGGTAGTCCGACGAGCCCAGCGCCTTCCACACGAGCGAGTGCCGCAGCCAGTCCAGCCCGAAGTCGCGCATCCTGTCCGGTAGCAGTTCAAAAGGCGCTTTCAGCGTGCTGGCGGTGTATTTCCGGGCATAGTATTTCCATCCCCGGCGGGGCGTGATGCCCGAGGGGCTGATGAGCACGAGCCGCTCGATAGAGGGCATCATTTCAGGCTCGCTCGCCATGTAGAGGGCGATGCGGCCACCATTCGAGTGCCCGACGACGTCGATGGGCCGCCCGATGCGTTCCTGGACGAGGCGGAAGACCAGTTCGGCATGTTCGGGGACGCCCCACGGCTCCGGGGGGGCAGGGGAGCGGCCGTGGCCGGGCAGGTCGACGTTGTAGACGCGGAAGGTATCGGCGAACGCATCGGCCAGCACCTGCATGAGCCGGGTGCTGCTGCCCCAGCCGTGCAGCAGCAGCAGCGGCTCGCCGTTCTCGGGACCGCTTACCTCAACGTTCAGATCTTCGTAGCTGAAAGGCTTTACGGCCATGCAATTGTATATTGGGGTGGATTCTTTAACGTGTAACCTTGATGCAGAGCGGGAAACCATCTATCTTGGGCCTCGTTCCAGGGATACAGTAACGCGATCGTCCTCCTTCCTTCTCATAACGGCCCGTTTTTGGATCGGCGCCCGCTCTTCTGCAACGCGTCGCCCCGGCTTCCTGGAAACGCAACGACCCCCGCGCCGTGCGCGCCTGGTCCGGTGTAGAGCCGATCAATCCTTCGACCCGTGTTGCTGGAAGAACTGACGAGGGTGGTGTGAGCGAGCATCGATATTTTGTGCTTCCAACGCGCGGATGAGCCTGTTTGTGTCGTACCGCCGTTCCCACCCCTGGTATGCATCGCGCCAGCTGTGAGCACGAGGCGGTGGAGACTACCTCGCTCGTTCGAGAACGGCCCGGCGTGCACGTCTCGTGTCTGCCCCTGGATCCGGGACGCCGACCTGCCGGACTTGCTAGAGATCAATCTGGTGTACATCCCACCCGATCCTTTGATAGGTCCCCACGGATGGACGGATGCAGCGGCCCGGCGACGCACGCCCGGCCATTAGCCCGCCTTTGTAAACTACAACACGCTGTCCTTACATGGCAGAAACAACGTTTCGCGGCATTCTAGAACTGATCGGCGACAAGAAATTCGGCTTTGTCCGTGAGTTTCGCCAGGATCTGCCCAAAGGAGAGAACGACCCGTTTGTTCCGCCGCCGCTCATCAAGAAATACAAGCTGCGCGACGGCGTCGTCATCGAAGGCACGCTGCGCCCCGGCCGAAAGGGCGCCATGCAGGTGCATCAGCTCCACAGTGTCATGGGCATGGACCCTGATGTGTGGGCGAGGGAGCGGGACTTCGACTCCGGACAGATCGTATATCCGGATGAGAAACTGCAACTGGTGACCGGCCCCCGCGACATTTCCATGCGGGTGGTCGACCTGGCGTGTCCCATTGGCAAGGGGCAGCGCGCCCTGATCGTCGCGCCGCCGCGCACCGGCAAGACGATCATGCTGAAGCAGATCGCCGCCGCCATCACGAAGAACCACCCCGAAGTGGAGTTGGTGGCGCTGCTGGTAGACGAGCGGCCAGAAGAGGTGACGGACTTTCGCCGCTCCACGAGCGCGACCGTCTTCGCATCCTCCAACGACCGCGAGGAGGACAACCACGTCCGTGTCTCTACGCTCGCGCTGGAGTACGCGCGCCGGCTCGTGGAGATGAAGAAGGACGTCGTGCTCCTGTTAGACTCGTTGACCCGGCTGGGGCGCACCTTCAACCTCTACACGGAGGGCAGCGGCCGCACGCTCTCCGGCGGCCTCGACTCCCGGGCCATGCAGATCCCCCGCAAGATCTTCGGCTCGGCGCGCAACATCGAGGGCGGCGGGTCACTGACCATCATCGCTACGGCGCTCGTCGAGACCGGTAGCCGCATGGACGAGGTGATCTTCGAGGAGTTCAAGGGGACGGGCAACGCGGAGATCGTGCTGGACCGGGAGATGGCGAACAAGCGGGTCTGGCCTGCGGTGAACCTGCGCAAGAGCGGCACCCGCAACGAGGAACTGCTGCTCGGCGACAAGATCCAGCAGCACCACAAGCTCTTCCGCGCCCTCAACAGCCGTCCGCCCATCGAGGCCATGCAGGCGCTCCTGCGCCACCTGCAGCAGACGGCCTCGAATGAGGATTTGCTTGACAGCCTCATTCCGGCCGGGTCGCTTTCGGATTACTAGAATCGACTGCCGACGGCCGCAGTTCGCCGAGCATTACACGGGCCATGTCTCTCGACTGCGGCGAAGGCGCGATGCAAACGCGCTGGCGGCGACGAGGGGGAGCGAGACGAGTCCGAAAGCGATAAGGGTCAAAGGTAGCAGCGTGAGCCCCTCGAACCCGTTGACGACGAGCATCGGGATGGCTTGTGAGAGGCCTGCTACGAGCCCCCACCGCCACGGGCGGTCAGGGTACATCCAGCCGAGGCCGGCCGTTGCAGCCATGAGAAGAGGGTATCCGGGCACCCAGTAGGCACCGCTATCCCACGCCTCTGCCCGCCCGGTTAGAAGGACGACGGCACACCACAGCCCCACTCCGACTGCGGCAGCGAAGAACCACGGCTTTCGATCAAAGGGCATGCGGTTCTCACCTGCCTGACAGCCGGGTCAGCCTGTTCAACGTGACGGTCCCTGGCCTCTCTGCTCGTCTTGTCTACGGCTTCGTCACCTTCAAGTCGCTGACCATCCCCTCGGTATTGTGGGCGAAGCGGATGCCGTAGACGCCGTTGGTGGACTTCAGCTTGCCGTCGGTCACCAGGTCCGCCTTGTCGTAGCTGGCAACGACGGTCCCGTTGATCGAGCAATCGACCGTACCTCCCTTGACGGATACAGCGATGTCCTGGGTCACAGGTTCGCCGGGGGCGGCTGCTTTGTGTACCGCCGCGTTCTCTTCCGCTCGCCTTCCGTTCATCTGGAAGGGTTCCGGGCCGAATCCGCGCACGATGAACCTGCCGTTGCCGTAGGCGGCGCAGTAGAGATAGCTCTCTTGATCGGTCCCCATGTCGTTGCCCGCGATGACGATGCCGTACGGGTGGGGGTGGTCGTTCAGGTTCATGTAGTGCGGCTCCGTGAAGGTCGCGCTCACGGTGTAGTCGCCGCTGGCCGTGTTTTCCGGATTCCAGTACGTCACGGCCGGACCGGTGGTGACGTGCAGCGCGTCGCCCTGCATCGCGAGCTTCGCGTCATCGACAGACTGTCCTGCCGCCGCTTCCTTGGGGTCGACCGTGCCCTTCCAGCCGTCGACGGAGATGCCACCGCCTTCAACCTTGCGGGACGTTTCGCTTTGCGCCTGAGCCGTGTTTCCCGGTGCAAATCCGAGTGCCAGTGCGAAGATAGCCACCAGTGAGGCGGCGGATCGGGTGTGGTGCATGGTGTTTGCCTCATGGAGAATGGTGGATACGGGCCGCGGCACTTCACGTTCAGCTACGATAGGACACCGCCGCAGGAAAAGCAAGATGGCGGGCGCCTGGACAGCATAAGAGATGCGCCACTGCCCTTCGCTCGTTTAAAGGAGTTGCATGAACTGCTCAACCGTCAGGCCCGCATCCTTTGCGATTCCACCCATCGTGTAGGCATTGATCGGGTTTCCTCGGGGAATTGTCAGGATGCGTGCGCCATCTGACATAATGACGTGCTTGCTCTCCCGCACTACCCGAAAGCCCGCCTTCTCAAGGGCACGCACGGCATCGCGGTGGTTAATGCCAGGAATCTTCGGCACTGCTATGCTGCCACCTCCACTTCCCGCACTTCGGCCCCTTTCTCGCCCGCTACTTCGGCAGCGACGGCGAGATATTCCTTTATTGCCTCGGCAATGTTCTCTAAGGCTTCCTGCTCCGTGGCTCCCTCGGACCAGCAGCCAGGTAGCCCAGGGCAGGAGACACTGAATCCTTCCTCTGACTTTCGCAGGGCAACCATGTACTTCATAGCACTCAAGAATAACGGTTTGGAGTAGCTCAGCAAGAAGACAACTTGCCTGCTGCTCACTTTCACTTTTCGGGGAGTCTACCCATCTTGTACTGAGAAATCAGTACCAGGATAAGGCCCACTGTTATGATTGACCCTCTGATCCCTACGGTTTCGGGAACGAACCAGCCGATAGCACCCAGAGCCAGTCCTAGAAGGAGCAGTATGACGAGGTTTATTTCAGCATTCATCTCAGTGCCTTGGCAAAAGCCTTTTCCAGTAGTTGCGTCATTTTTGGCTCCGACGATGTTGTACACTGTCATGGTTGGACGCCAAGTCCCATTAGCCGTTCCGTAGACTCCAGGACCCACTTCCGCGCAAGCAAAAGGGCAAGCTGGCACACCTTTCCACAGCACGATAACGACGAACGAATTACATCGAGGGTGGGAGCGAGACTGGTTCTGTTCGTAATATATCAGGGATCTGTCCGATACGAGGCGCAGCCGACGGACGCAGTAAGTGGACCCTCTGATACCGAATCTCTAATATACTTGTGCAAGCCTACCTGTCTACTGACCTGTCATCCAGAGCCTCCAGGAAAACAAGGTTTCCGTCCGTGCGATCATGACACCACGCCACTGCCCCACAAACCCATCCTCTCCGTCGAATCGTGGATCCGGGCGCCGGATCAATCCCCGCGCGTTGAGCGAGTGGCGCAACACCGAAACAGTCCCGACCTATCGCCCAACCCTGGCGCGCCGCTCGGTCGATGTGCGCGCCGGGAAGGGGATTGGCGCGTTCCGATTCGATCGCCCTTCTTTGGTCCTTTCTTGGGCGCGCAAGAAAGGACATGCCCCAGCAAAGCACACCCTGGAACACAACCCACCCCCAAACGAAACGGCTCATTCGGATTGGGTATC
>DASSAV010000123.1:0-5157 GCA_035699265.1 Rhodothermales bacterium | reverse complement strand
GTCGTACGGAGCGCCGGGTACCTCGGCGCCCTTCATGATGTCCAGGCTCGTAGGTCCGGAGGATGCGCCCATTTCGGTGACGTAGATCGGCTTATTGAACGCTTCCATGCGTTCGACCATGCGGACGATGTCCGATAGGTCGCGCTCCGGGAAGTAGATCTGGACGCCGAGGATCTCGAAAGGCACGCCGGCTTCGGTGATATCCTGGATATACTGGCGCGGCGAGCGGAGCGGACGGTCGATGGGCGGCCCCTGCTCGGTCATGGTTACGCCGGAGTCATGGCCGCGCGCGACGTACTCGGCGAAGGGGCAGCAGTTATTGATGATGCGCTGCACTTTCGGGTTCACATCGTGCGTGGTCTCGCAGGCCAGGCGGGTGATCTCGGTGATCTGCTCGGGCGTGTGCCGGAAGAGGTTGGCCCAGTCGTGGTACTCGTTGACGACCTCCCAGTGCAGGATCTTGTCGCCGTAGTGGCCGACTACATCCTGCGTGTGCTGGACGACGTACCCCTTGAGCTCGTCGAAGCTCATCTGCCGCAGCCAGTCGGGCGTGACCCAGGGATGGAACCAGAAGAGCGGGCGGCCCTCGATGGTGATGTCATTCTCCAGCAGCCAGTTCACGATGTCGTCCTTGATGCCGAAGTTGTACTCTCCCCGGCGCGGCTCGAAGAGCTCATACCAGGTGTCGTACACGTAGTGCGTGACGGTGGCGTAGTTGAACAGGTCCGTGAAGGCCTCCATCATATCCACGTTCTTGGCCCACACGTACTGCCTGGTCTCACACCCGAAGTAGACCTGCTCCTTCCGCTTCTGCCGTTCGATCCGGCTTCTGGCGTGCTCCAGTTCGGTCTTCTCACCTGCCCAGAGCGCGTACAGGAGGGACTGGTCCGCCAGCTTTCCTGCGCGCTCGCCCTGTGCTTTCATGGCATCCACGAGCAGTTCCTGAGAAAGGTCGTCCAGGTACTTTACTTCTGTGGAAAAGGCCGTGCCCGCCTTTCGGTAGCGGGCCAGCACGTCGCGGTTGCGCGCCACGCGGCTCTTGGCAAACTCAACGTTCAGATTCAGCGGGCGGCTCTGGCTGAAGTCCTCTTGCGTGTAGAGTTGCCCGCTGTTGTCGGCGCCCAGCCAGACGTAGCCGAAGCCCTCGATGAACCACTTGGTGTTGATGGAGAAGGGGCGGTCACCGACCTCTTCGGGGACGACGATCCCTTCCTGCGTAATCTGGATCGGCGATTTGAAGGGATCGCTGTTCTGGTCCGCCGCATAGACGAACTCGACCGGCGGCATCAGGGGGTGCGGGTACGGCCGGAACGTCAGCGGCGCAACGGTACGGGGCCGGATGGTCGACCAGCCACCCGTAACGGGGGCAAGGGCGAGAGCGGCGGCGCTCATGGCTCCCGTCTTGATCAGTTGTCGTCTAGTAATGTTCATAGCAGCTGTGATGGTTCGTCAGGGATGTTGAGATGAATCGCCCAGGCATGGCAGGTACTATCCGAGGCTCCGCCACTCCTCTTGCAGTTTCTTCAGGCGGTAGAAGGCGGGTTTGCGTTTACTGTCGGGTGAGGTAATCAGGCCGCCGTTCTCGATCCAGGCATGGTCGTCGTCGAGGTCATACCAGTTTGAAGCCTCGATCCAGGGCTTGCTATAGGCCAGGGTATAGAGACCCTCTACCCAGTCGGCCTGGAGTTCGAGGTCCCATCCCCGGTGCCAGACGTACGGTTCATCCGAGATGGGCAGCGTTTCCAGGACGACAGACCGTCTGGACGGGCCGGAGGACGCGCCGACCTCGGTGAGTTGCACCGGGCGGCCGAACTGCTCGAACCGCTCGATATGGATGATGGTATCCTGGAGGTCGTGATAGGGGAAATACATCTGGACGCCCGAGATGGTGTAGTCCACCCCGGCATCCGTGAGGTCCTTCATGAACTCCCAGGGGGTACGCTGCGGATAGATGGCCTTGCCCCCCGAGTTCTCGCCTTGCTGGACGTACCCCGCAAACGGGCAGCAGTTGTTGATGAGGCGCTGCACGTTCGGCGCGGTGTCCTTCGCGACGTCGCAGGCCAGCTTGGTGACCTCGATGGTCTGCTCGGGACTCAGATTGTTCTCGTTGGCCCAGTCGTGGAACTCATTTACGATCTCCCAGGCGTACATCTTGTCGCCGTAGTGGCCCACCACCTTGCGGGTATGCTGCTCGACGTAGCGGAGGAGGTCGTCGTACTTGAGTGCGCGGAGCCAATCGGGCGTAACGACCTCATGCGGCCAGAAAACCGGGCGGCCCTCCACAGTCATTCCGGCATCCCTGAGTTCATCCAACATGGCATCGCGGAAGTTAAACTTCAAGTTTCCCTGCGTGGGCTCGAAGTCCTGATAGCCGCTCTCCAGGTAGTGCGTGATGGTGGCGTAGTTGAACAGTTCCTCGAAGCATTCCATCACCACGTCAGGGTCGATCTGCGTGAGCGCACGGGCGTCGCAGCCGAAGAAGAAGTCCCGGGTGCCGTGGTTGAGGATGTCCTGCCGCGCCTTCTCGATCTCCATCGTCTCGCCGGCCCACATGGCGTTCAGCAATGATCGCTGGGCCAACTCGGCGCGCCTCCATTCGTCCGAGGCGCGGGTGGCATCCTCGTAATACCCCTCGGACACGTCGATGAGGGCGTTTAGCTTACGTGAGGGCGCGAAGCTGCCGCCGTTGTGCTTCGCCATGCGGCGGCGGTTGCGCATGACCCGGCTCTTCGCGAACTCGTAATCGAGGTTGTAGGTCTTCGTCTGGCCGCTGGATGGAAGTGAATAGAACTCGCCGCCATTGTCGGCGGTGATGAAGAGGTAACCGAAACCCTCGACGTTCCATTGGACAGTTACGCCGAAGCGATCTTGTCCCTCAGTGTCGGAGATGACGAGGCCCGCCTCCGGGGCAACGTGGATGTCGGAGTGGAACGCATCCCACTTGGTGTCGCTTGCGTAGCCGTAGGTGGCATCCATGTTGGGGCCGACGCCGCGCTGGACGTAGTAGGGCTTGAACACGACGGTGCCCTGCTCCGTGCGGGGCGTCGTGCGCCGGGGCGTCAGGATGAGCGGCGCCCACCCCGGCACCGCCGTAGCGATCCCGGCGACACCTGCCTGCTTAATGAAGTCTCTGCGGTTTACGTGCTTCATGTATCACTACCGGGAGAGGAGGGTTCGAGGGAGGGGCGCAGCCGCCGCGGCTCCTGCACCATGGCGATCAGCCATAGCGCAGCACAGGCGGCGACGGCGCCGATGATGATGAAGACGGGCGCGTATCCGGCACGATTGGCCACCCAGCCGGCCCCCAGCCCCAGCAGGACAAAGGGAGACGTGACCATGCTCGCCAGCGCCACATACGTGGGACGGTCCCGCTCCCCGCACACCTCGGCCAGGAAAGGCAGGCGCGAGATCTGGAGCAGATTGACCGCAAACGCAGAACCGACGAACGCGAGGCAATAGACGTACACGTTCGCTGCCGTGATCGCAACCAGGCAGGCAAGCGCGGTGGAGGCCGCACAGATGATAAGGTTGACGCGGTGCCCCACCCGATCGGCCAGCGTTCCGAAGACGAGACTGCCGATGACGGCACCCACCATGAAGACGATGGTGAAGCGGCCCGCGTACACCGCCGATAGATGGAAGCGGCGGAAAGCGTTTACGGTGTAGAAGGCGTCCGCGATGGTGGCCGTCATGAGGAGCGCCTCGGCCACGAGATAATTCCGGTAGTTACGCTCTGTACGGATGATCTCGGGGAAGCGGGCGAAGAAGTCCCGAAAATGCAAGGGCCGTGAGGGGACTTCGGTCCTGTCCTCTACGAGAAAGCTCAGGGCCGCATAGGAGCCCATCATGACGACGAAGGCGAGTGCGAAGAGCAGGCCGAAGCTTTGCGGGTATGTCAGGCGGCTCAACACCTGCACGGCGATCCACCCCGCCAGCACGCCGAGCAGGCCGCCGGCGATGGCACGAGAGGCAAAGAGCCGACCCCGAAGGCCAACCGGCGTAATCTTGGCAACCAGATCGAACCAGCCGGGCAGGTTCAGGCTACCCGTGACGGCCGCCAACGCGAATGCGGCGAAGAAAAGGGCCAACTCCAACCCGGCCCCAACCCGGTTCAACAGAAGAAACGAGACGATGGCAAGGAGCAGCCAGGGAATGCGCTGAAGGAAGGCCGTGAGGAGGACGAGCCGTTTCTTCTCTGGGACGCGCTGGGCGTAGCCGGCGATGAAGACCTGCGGGAAGTAGAAGCCCAGCACCCAGATGACGCCGAGTAGCGAGACGGCCACATTGTCGCCCCCGATCTTCGTGACCAGTACGGGCAGCACAGTGGTGCGAGACACCATGTTCTGGCCGAAGGCAAACAAGGATCCGTCTACTACGTTCAGCACGAAGTTTCTCCGGATAAACCTTTGATCCACACCACTCCTACCCACGATATACCCTGACCTCCTGGGGACCCAATGAGACGGTTGCCGTCACGAGGTCCCCGGCGACATGCCACGTGAGTCTCTCCCCCGTGAACTGCTCGGTCGCCTCGACCGGACCGGCGAGCGGCACGGATACGGAAGCCGTCACGTCACGCTTCTCCACGTTCTGCACGATGACCACCGCCCCTCCGCTTGGCCCCTGGAGCACGTCCACACGGACCGGAGATTCGCTCACGACGTGCGGCCGGGCGATACCGCCCACGCTCTCGACCAGTCCAGTGATCAGGGCCGCGTTGCTCGGGTATTTCCGCCGCTGGAACGGCAATCCCACGTAGGTCCCGATCAAGACGGCGTGCCCCTTGCCGTACGAGGCCCGCGTGATGGCCGGTTGGCCGTCGGCGTAAACGCCCAGCACCTCGGCCCCATCCACAGAGAAGGTCTCCCTGACAAACGCACCATACACCTTCCGGCCCTTTCGCAGGCCCGGCAAATCCTGAACCATCTCGATCTCTACGAGGCCGATCTTGTCTGTGGGATCCACCTCCTGTGCGTAGATGAAGCCCTCGCCGGGGGCGGGTTCGTTGACGCCGGAGTAGAGCGCCGCCTTTCCGCCGGGGCGAGCGACGCCGTGGACGAGGGTGAACTTGTGCTGGTTCGCCGGTTCGGCGTTGCGCTGGCGCACCTGGAAGACCTCATCCATGCCGTAGCCGGGCACAGTGGTCTGGTGCCGTCC
>DASSAV010000122.1:0-2449 GCA_035699265.1 Rhodothermales bacterium | reverse complement strand
AAGCTGGGAGACTGTTTGGAAAGAGCGAAGCGCGTTCAACTCCTCCCTCCGAGGGAGGTGGCCCGCCAGGGCCGGAGGGTGTTGCTTTCCCATACGCTGGCGATCCCTGGGTGACTATGCACAATCCTTTCCGAGAACTGGTATCAGATGCATGGAACACGCACCCTTTTATCTCAATTTCTAAATCCCGTCATCCTCGACTTGATCGGGGATCCAGGTAGCACACCCGTACGGCCCTTTCCATGGCTCGCTCTTGAACACCACGCCGAAGAAACGGGGGCGCTAGAGCCGCAATACCGTGGAAAATAAAAATGGAAGCTACCCCCGCCTCGCACGGGCCAGCTTCGCCAGCAACGCCACCTGGCCCCCGTGGTACGTGTCGTGCTCGATGACCCCCAGCAGCATGAAGGCAATGGTGTAGTCCTTCCCCACGACCCGCTCGTCGAGCCGGTTCTCCGGAAGGAGCCGGATGGTGTCGTACAACTCGACGTAGCTCAGGCGGAGATCCTGCCACACATCGCCCCACGACGAGTCCTCCGTGTCGTGGACCGGCGGCCAATCCTCCGCCCCCTCGTAGTCGATCGCTTCACCCCGGATCCGGAGCACGACCGCGCGGTGCCAGACAGTGACGTGACGGATGATCTCCCAGATCGAGTGTACGTCGGGCGACGGCTTGTACGCGGCATCCTCCGCGTTGACACGGCCGAGAAGCTCCGAGAGAGAGGGACCATGCCAGGCATCGCCTTCAAAGATACGGGCGAGCTGCTCAGCGATGCGATCGACCTCACGCATAGCAAACGTGTTGGTGGGTAGTTTGAAAGGGCTCCCAAACGCCTACGAAGCAGATCACCACGAGAGCCTGGAAGAGAAATTCCGTAGATCAAGGCGCCCGACGAGGTGCGAATGAGGCGTACGCCAGTACGTCGCAGTGAGCGCCGAGGAAGGGCAACGCAGAGATACGGGATTTATCGAACAGGCTCCCAAGTATACGCCTTGCCTTCGTACAATGCCACCACCCATAAAGCGCAAGGGCCGCACCCCGGTCCGAGGCGCGGCCCTTACACGTCTGCCCATCAAAGCCCTACGCTGGCAGGGCCGGCGCAAGTACGCAGGCCCCCCTGGGAGGGCTACGTGCCGGGCATCACCTTCCGACACGTGACGGTCTGGCCCTTTTACCGTGTCGCCGAGCGTAGCGGCTGCTCCACGGCTTCGCCTCGTGCCTCTCCTCCTACACGTGGCCAGGCGCGAGCCTGTCTCTCACCTCTCACCTCTTCGTCTTTCGGCTCGCCAGTTAGCAGATCGTCTATTGTATTGACACGCGGAACCGCAGAAGGATCTCTACGAACCCGTAACATCGGTCCCAAAAATCAAACGGCCGCCGGCGGGCTCCCGGGGCTCAGGGCAGAAACAGGTCGCGTACCTGCATCCAGTCGTCGACGCGGCGGTAACGCGCTTCGTGAACGTTGTGAGGGGCCGTGAAGAGGATCCCCTCTCCTGCGAAATGCTCGAAGTGATAGGCGTTGTCGTCGATCATATAGTCGGCGGCGATGATGCCCTTGTCACCGCAAAAGACGATGTGGCTCCAGGGGATGAACGGAAAGTGCCGCCCGAGCCACTCGAACTTTTCCATGAAAGAGTTGGGGTATTCCATGGCCGCCGTCGTGACGAAGACGTCATAATGCTCCGTGAGCATCAGAACGACGTCCTGGCTGTGCGGCACCACCGGAATATCCTCGAAGAACCCTTTCTGGTATGGGTACGACGCCACGAGGCTGCGGTGATCCGCGTGAACGGCGTCGCACATCTCCTTTCCCACGAGCTGTTCCAGCGTCAGCGCTGCCCCGAACTCCTTGTTGTAGCGCACGATCTGGTGATGGAGCGTATCAGCGATGACTTCATCCATGTCGATGGCAATCCGCTTCCGCATGCATGTACCGCTTGATGAAACTGCAGGACGACTCCCTCATACCGCCACCGGCGCCTTGATCGCGGGATGAGACCGGTAATCTACGATCTCAAAATCTTCATACCGGTACCCGAAAATGCTTCCCGGCTTCCGGTGGATCACCAGGCGGGGCAGCGGATAGGGTTCACGGGATAGCTGCTCCTCCACCTGCTCCATGTGGTTGCGGTAGACGTGGCAGTCGCCCCCGCTGAAGATCAGGTCCCCCGCCTCCAGGCCGCACTGCTGGGCCAGCATGTGCGCCAGGAAAGCGTACGAGGCGATGTTGAACGGCAGGCCGAGGAAGCTATCCACCGAGCGCTGGTTCCACATCAGCGAAAGTCGGCCTCCGGCGACGTAGCACTGGAAGCCGTAGTGGCAAGGCGGCAAAGCCATGCCCTCGATCTCGGCGGGGTTCCACGCATTCACCAGCAGGCGGCGCGAATCCGGGTTCGCCTTGATCTGCTCCACCAGGCGGGCGATCTGGTCCACTACCACGCCGTCCTT
>DASSAV010000121.1:0-7342 GCA_035699265.1 Rhodothermales bacterium | reverse complement strand
GCGTTCAGGTGACTGTCCGGCAGGTGATGCACGACCTGGCGGACCGTCCATCCTCCCGGCCGGTACGGCGTCCTTAATTGTTCCTCCGAGAGACCCTGCACCGCCTTCCGAAGCGACCGGGGCGCCCCCGCAACGTCCTGGATCCACCCGGCCCGCATTTCCGGCGTGATCTCGTCCGGTGCTGTGAATCGTCCTATGGGGTAGCGGAGGTCTGTGCATGTGGATATCTGGTTCATGTCAGGTGCTGGGCTTCGGGATTGCTTCGGGGAAAATACAGCGCAGACGAGCTTCGTAGGGGCACGCCGGTAGCGTGTCCTCGCTTTTAATACATAGGGAATTTCCTATCCCTTGCACCTAAAGTGTAGCCAGGTCCAGTTCCGTATCAGCGTCCTTCCAGGCGACCTCGAATTGACGCTGGATTTCGTCGGCGGCTGCCTGCTTCCCCTGAGCCCGGAGCGCATGCATCAGCCCGAAGAGAGACCGCCCATTGCGGGGCGAGCGTTCCAGATCTTCCCGGAAGACCACCTCCGCTTCCTGTGTCCGCCCGGCGCGCAGAAGCGCGCCCCCCAGCGACTCGCGCACGGGGTAGTACCAGTCCGGCGGCTCGTTGTAGGCGAGCGCATCCTGCAAGGCGACGGCCTGCTGAAAATGCTCGATGGCCGCCTGGTGGTCCCCCTTCGCTTCCGCAATGCGGGCCGCCAGTATGGCGTGGGCGACGGCGGCGATGCGGGCCATACTGTTGAGGGAGAAGCCAGTCTCGGTGGGTAGGTCCGTCCTGGAGGTCTCCAGCGCCTTCAATTCCTGTTCAGCCAGTTGAACATTGCCCCGCGCCGCGAATGCCAGACCACGAGCGTACTGGCGGAACGCGCGCAGGTAGGGCCTGTCTGCGCCGGGTTCCGGCAGATTCAATACGTCATCCCATTTCTGGAAACGCACCAGAACGCCGGGGCTTCGGGTGAGAAGCACCTCCACAATAGGTATCTCCCGGATGACGGCCTCCGCACGCCCGTCCAGTTCCTGCGCGGCCTGCATAGCTTTGTCGAACTGTCCGGACATGCTGTACGCCGTCACCAGGAAGTCGAAGTTATGCGCCGCATACATGATCGGGTAAATGCCCGTAGCGCCGGTCTTCTCGATGTACGCCCGGTCCGCTGCGACCCCCTTTTCATTAACGGCTATCACAGACGCATAATCTCCCGTGCGCATGTAGACGTGGCCGCCCATGTGGACGACGTGCCCCGCGCCCGGAGCCAGTACCTCCAGCCGGGCTGCGCTTGGGAGCGCCCATTCCGGGTGTGGAGAGGCTTCGACCGTGTGGACGTAGTAGTGGTTGGCGCCCAGATGATTCGGGTCGCGCCGCAGTACCGATTCGAGCACGGCCATGATCTCCTCGGTACCCTCAGCAGGTTTGCCGTCGGCGCTCCACAACTGCCAGGGCCGCAGATCCATCAGGCTCTCGGCGTAAAGCGTGGCCGCGTCTAGGTCGTCCGGATACTTCTGCGCCAGCGCCCGCATTGCCTGTGCATACGCCTGCGCCTGCTCCATTCCGAACGAGGCCGGGTCGCCGGTGTATCGCTTCGCGAGCGCATCGATATACGCCTGGTCGCGCTCGGAAGCCGACGGGGCGAGCGACTGCGCCTTTCGCAGCGCCTCGTACGCCATCGCGCCCTGCGCTGCGTCCATCGGCATGTTGATGTTGGGGCCGAGCGCCAGCGCTACTCCCCAGTGTGCCATGGCCATCTGCGGATCCAGTTCGGCGGCCCGTCGGAACGCACGCACGGCTTCCTCATGGTTGAAGCCGTATACCAGTGCGAGCCCCTGGTTGAAAAACGCCTGCGCCTGGGGGGTTGACGTCGTAACGCGCAAATGGGTAGTGCCCATCTCCGGCATCAGCGCCACGGGTGCGGATGCCTCCAGATTGCCCGGATGCTGATGCTGGGCGTATGCAACGGGTGCGGTGACTGAAAGGGAGAGCGCGAGGAAGAGGGTAGCGGTCTGCATGGTGATCCTCCTACGGTTTCGTACGCATCACAGGATTCTCGGTGCGGCCAACGTCTCTCCCGAGAGCGAGCAGGCGGCAGCATTACAACGCTCCCGATGCGCACCGCACAAGGTAGACCTGGCCACGGCAAGGGCGATTCAGGCGGAGGCAGGCTGATAGATGCGGAAGATTTCGCGATGGCCTCCTTCCACATTGTCCATGTAGCCCTGCATCGCCTGCCTGATCTCCTGGTTGTCGCCGGAGGTTTCCATCTCACGTGCAAAAACAGAGATGTCGTCGACCTCCGTTTCCAGCACGACGGTCCAGTAATCAGCCACGAGGTCGACGAGAATACGGGCATTTCTCATTCCCTCCTGTTTCTGGAAGAGCGGTAATGTCTTCTGAAAGGTGTTGATGAGTGCGTTCGCCTTGCCAGGCTTACAGTGAAAGACATCTCGGACGAGTAGCATGGCGGTCTCCGAATTGCGGTGGGTAGAGACACCGATGCGGCCTCCGGCACCGGAGCAGCGCACCGGCAGGACAGAGGCTGGACACGGAAGGAAACGGCCCCACCGAGCGAGGAATGGAGCGACGGGTGCGTGGTGAGCCTGTGCGAACCCTCCGTATTCAGACGAGAACGGCAGGGCCTTTCGAGCACGTAGGGAGATCTCTAGGGCGACGAACTCCTCGTGGCGTAATCGTACGAATTCTTCCGATCCTTGTCCAGTGCCGCAGGCGCCAACTCTGGAAAAGAGTTTCCACCCCGCCTTATCCGCCCAGCTCCATCCCACGCACGATCTTCGCCGTCGTCACGACCTGCCCGGCGTGGCGCTGCGCGTGCGCCGCAACGTGGAACAGCAGGCCCATCACCGTGCTCGGCAGCCGTGCGCGCCCGACTTCCCGAGCTTCCAGCAGCGCATCTCGGGGCGTAGCGCGGATCACGTCGAGCGCCCGCTCGAGCGCCGCCAGCGCCCCGGCGAGCAGCGCAGCGACATCTTCCGGCGGCTCCCCCGGCTCACCCTCGGCTGCCAGCGACGCCATCTGTTCCGGACGCAACTGCTCGCCCCGTGCGTACGTCAGCAGCCGGTCCGTGCTGCCCGCGAGGTGTCGCAGGTGAAAGCCGACCGAAGCTGCCCCGCCCGGCCTGACCCACAACTGGTCGGTGCTCAATCCCGTCGCCGCCCCCTCAATCTCTTCCTTCACCTGTACCAGTGTATGCGCCGCCGGCATCAGGTACGGGTCGACGCCTTCCAGCGGACCCCGAAGCCATGCTTCAGTTGCCATCGTCCTTACTCCGCTATCATCGTATTGTGGAAACTAGCAATCTCCCAGCCGTCGTCGTTCCCGACCAGGATAAAGCTCGGAATGGCGCTGTGCTCGCCAGCGAGAGGGCCCGAGGGGGCTGTAAGGTCGCTTTGGTAGTGCACTGCCATGACTCCATCCGCCAGCCTCCTGGCCTGGAGCAACGTGCACTTGATGCGGCTGCCCCTGTAGATCGAATCGAAGATCGCCTGATGCCCCGCCGCGACGGCCTCACGGCCGTGGTGGAACTCTCCCCGGACGTTTACGAAGTCCGCATCGTCTGCAAAAGGCGCGGCGAATGCTCGCCCATCGCTGGCGTTCCACCCCTGCTCCAACTGGTTGATGATTTCGCGGGCAATCGCCTCGGGGCTTGTCGTCTCGGTCATGGTGTTCTTCTGAATTGCTTATGGGTGAATCTTCTCGTTCCGCTCTAACATGCCAACGAGGGACGCAATCCGCTTCGCGCGCGTCTCGGGCCGCTTCGCCGTTTGGATCCGGAATAGAACCGCGTACCGGTTGGCGCTGTCCAGCGTAGAGAAGAAGGCCCGGGCCTTCGGGTTGCGGTCCAGCTCCACCTGAAGGTCATCCGGCACCGTGGCGTTCCGCTGCGAATCGTACGCGGCGGCCCAGCGGCCATCTTCTTTCGCGCGCTCCACGGCTGCGAGGCCGGCAGGCTTCATCCGGCCGGCCTCCATCAGTGCCTGCGCCTTTTCGCGGTTGATCCTGGACCAGATGCTCTTCGGCCCCCGCGGTGTGAACCGCTGCAGCCACGAGGACGCATCGTAGCCCTTCTTCTGACTGTCTATCCACCCATAGCACAGCGCAGCATCCAGGGCTTCGGCATAGGAGACGGACTGGAACTCCGCTTTCTTCTTGGCGAGCCGAAGCCACACGCCGGCAGCATCTGCGTGGTGTTCCTCCAGCCATTCCGCCCACGCCTGCTCGTGCTCGAAGAGAAGAATGGGCTGCTCTGCCGATCCGTCGGCCTTTACTGTCATGGCTTTTCTACAGGTAACTCCTCTGGCATAGCATAACGCAGCATTCAGGATGTGGGCCGGCTTGGCCGCTCTCGTGAGAACTCGAGCAGATAGCGAGGCCGCCCATCGGGATCTTTAATGCCGAAGACCTTGCCAAACGGCTTCTGCGTGAGGGGAAGGCTGGTCTCGGCCTTTTGTGAGAGATCGCTAAAAGCCGCCTCCGCATCATCCACGAGCCAGTACAGCTCCGGCCTCCCGTCTCCAGCCATCGGCTCGTCGCTCGCAATCGCGAAGTGGTCGAACTGGACGAAGGTGGGGTGGTACCGCTTGACTTCCAGGCCGAGAACTTCGACGTAGAAGTGCTTGGCCGCTTCAATGTCTGTCACATATTGCACGACGAATCCGAACTGGGGTTTGTTGCTCATATTGAACACTCCTTGTAGAATGTCGGGGCTTTTCCTATCGCCACGGACCTGACTACGCTTCGCGGTCAGAGAAGCTTGTACCAGAGCAGTTGGATTTCCTCCGGAAGCTCGGGATATGCGAAGCGGTGGATCCCGCCGAGCACACATCCCATCCGCGCGTAAAATCTACAGGCAGGCACATTGATGTTCTGGGTCTCGGCCTTGATCTGCCGGCAGCCCCTGGCAGCGGCCCACGCCTCCGCCGCCTTGAAGAGCGCGGAACCAACACCCTGCCCGCGAGCCTCCGGGGTCACCCGGATGTCCCACAGCACGGCCAGATCTCTACGGTTCTCCAGCATCGTGAGATCCGCCGTGTCGACGGCAACCGCCGCCCCGCCCACGTGCCGGGCTCCAGAGTGCGCCGCAAACAAGGCCCAGTTCGACATGTCGAAGCGGTCTGCCCAGAGCGCAGGTCCTGCTCCGTCGATCGCGTCGTAATCCTTTATATATGGAACGTCGAGGCTGCGCTCTGAGAGTACCATTCCGCCGAGGCCCCTGTCTTGAACCGACACATCGAGTACCGCGCCAACCTCGAACGCGATCGGAACCTGCGCGTATGCTGCAAGGGCCGCTGTTGATGCTGCGCCGATCTCGATTCTCATACGGTCCTCCTGAATCCCCACATCCTCCCACACGATGGTGGCTGGTGTTCAAGTATATACCAGGGCAGCGGCGATCTGGCACCATCTGATCTATCTCAGGATCACAACCTGAAGCCCACCAGCACACTGAAATGGTTTTGCCGGGCGTTGATGTCGCGGCTGTAACCGGCACCCTCTATTTGGGTGATTCCGAACCAGCCCTCACCAGCCACTACTACGTGCCGTAAAACCGGCCACTCCAGCCGGGCGCCTACGTGCGCAGCATAGGGATCGAAGAGCCAGGATACGTCCACCCGATCTTCCGGGGTGATCGGGCCTGCTTGTCTTGGTTTCAGCTCGCGATGAACGTGATCCCGTACACTTAGGCGCCGACTCACCTTTACGCCAGGCCCCACCCGCAAGCGCCACACCCACGTCATCGCGAACAGTCCGGCTTCGAGCGAGCGGAAACGGAAGCTGTCCTGATAGGTGCAGCATGGCCTGATATCGTCATGTTCCTGGCTCCGCCCGCCCGTTTCTCCGTATCCCGCGAACAATAATCCTCTGACGCCAAAGAGTCCCGGCGTCAGATAGGATAGGCGAGCGGTCGGGGTCAGAAAGAGCGCCGTCCGGTTTGCTTCCTGTTCCGCTCCGGGTCGTACCACTTTCCAGAAAAGCTGGTTGTAACTGGCTCCCACTTCGACACCGAAGCCTCGGAAGACCCTCGGGACCGATTGGGCACGAACGGCGGAGGTACAGGCAAGCAGTGCAGGCAGGACAAAAAGTGTTCGGGCAGAGGCTAGAAAGGCTCTCAAATGCGAGGAAATGGCATGGCAAGGTACGGATAGCCCTATATACGAAAACCGGACCGGCCGACCAACCACAAGCGGTCAGATCGGGGAGGAAGAAAGTTGCCTCGTTCCTTCGACCCACATACCCCGACCTCTCCCAACGCGTGGTCTCCCAACCAACTCTCAACCCGCAAACCCTGAAGCCTACTCCGCAAACACCAGGTCGATCTCTCGCTTTTCCACATTCGCCGCCGCGACCTGCACCTGCACGGAATCGCCCAGCTTGTAGACTTTCCCTGTGTAGCGCCCTACCAGCCGGTAATTGCGCTCGTCGTACTCGTAGTAGTCGTCGTCAAGGTCGCGCACGTGCACCATTCCTTCCACCAGGATCCGGCTCAGTTCCACGAACACCCCGAACTTCATCACGCCGCTGACCACCCCCGCGAACTCCTCGCCGATGTGCTGCCGGGTGTATTCCACCTGCTTCAGCTTCACCGACTCCCGCTCCGCCTCCGTCGCGGCCTTCTCGCGCTCCGAACTGTGCTGCGCCTTCGCCTCCAGTTCCTGTTCGTCCACCGGCCCCCCGCCGCTCAGGTAGCGTTTCAGCAGGCGGTGCACCATCAGGTCGGGGTAGCGCCGGATTGGGCTCGTGAAATGGGTGTAGTAGTCGAACCCCAGCCCGTAGTGTCCGATGTTGTTCGCCGAGTATTTCGCCTTGGCCATGGCCCGAAGCGCCGCCTCCTCGATGATGGGCTCCTCCGGCCGGCCCTGGACCCGCATGAGGAACGTGTTCAGCGTCTTGGACTCCACGTTGCCCGCCACCATCGGCAGGTCATACCCGAACGCCCGCACGTACTGCGACAGGTTCATCATCTTCTCCGCGTCCGGCCGGTCGTGGATGCGGTAAACGAACGGCAGGTGCGTGCGCCGCTTCCCGATCTCCGTCGCCACCACCCGGTTCGCCAGCAGCATGAACTCCTCAATCAGCCGGGTCGCGTCCGTCCGCTCCTTTCGCACGATGTCGACCACCTCACCGCTCTCGTTCAGCTTCACCCGGACCTCCGGCAGGTTGAAGTCGACCGAGCCCTCCTTCTCCCGTTTCCGCGTCAGCGTGCGGGCGAGCCCCACCGCCCGACGGATCTCGCCGGCCACCGGATCGCCCGGATTCTCGCCCTCGATCATCACCTGTGCTTCCTGGTACGTCAGGCGCCGGCGGGAGCGGATCACCGTCTCTCGGATCTCGTGC
>DASSAV010000120.1:0-14580 GCA_035699265.1 Rhodothermales bacterium | reverse complement strand
GGCCAGAAAGGCTACGACCGATGCGAATTCATCGGGCTCGCCCAGCCGCTTCAGGGCGCTCGCGCCCGCCCAGCCGGCCTCCACTTCGGCGGGGGTCTTGCCTGTCCGGCTCTGAATGGACTGCGCCAGATCCGTCAGGCGTTCGGTGCGCGTGTAGCTGGGGAGGACGGTGTTCACCGTAATACCCTCGGGACCCACCTGCTCCGCCAGACTCTTGGCGAATCCCTGGACCCCTGCGCGCGATGCGTTCGAGAGGTAGAGGCTGGGTATAGGCTGTTTGGCTGAAATGGACGTAATCATCACGATACGCCCGAATCCGTTCGCTGCATGCGCAGCTTCCCGGATGTACGGCAAGGCGTGGCGGGTCAGGTTGACGGTGCTCATCAGGTTTAGCTCAAGCGCTGCCCGCCACTCAGCGGCATCGAAATCCTCGACGTAACCGGACGGCGGGCCGCCTGCATTCGTAATCAGAATCTCGAGCTTGCCGAACTGCTCGACTGTTCGGCCGAGCGCCTCCCGAATCTGCTCTTCGTCCGTGACGTCGCACACGATCGGTAGTACCCGGTCTTCATCGACCTCTGCCTCCTCGCGAATGCGCTCGGCGGCGGACCGAATGCGCTGCTCCTGACGCGAGCAGACGGCGACGCGGCAGCCCTCACAGGCGAGTGCCGTCGCACACGCCAGGCCGAGCCCGCTACTGGCCCCTGAAACGAATGCGACACGGTCTTTCAGCCCCAAGTCCATTGGCACAATGCGTTGATTTCGTTAATCGTTATGCCCCGCCCCTCGTCCGACGATACCTCAAGAAAACACACCTGGAGACTGCCGCCGGGTTCTTTGAGCAATCTTCGTTTTGATTCAGCGAGGGGCGAGAAGAACTTTTCCGTCAAGATACGTAAACCCACACCCTTGCATGAGTCAGCACGAAAGAGTTCCGGTAGTTGAGCGGACGCGGATCAAGACTCCCCAGGCGCCCGCGGCCATAGGCCCGTATAGCCAGGCTGTACTCGTCGGGGACAACCTCTATTGTTCCGGCCAGATCGCCATCGATCCGAAGACGGGGGGGATGGTCACAGGAAGCATCGAGGCTGAAACGGAGCGGGTGCTGGATAACCTCGGCGCAGTACTGCGTGCGGCCGGGTTTGGCTATCAGAACGTCGTCCAATGCACGGTATACCTGGCTGACATCAACGACTACGCCCAGGTGAATGAGGTGTACGCCCGCTACTTCAGCGCCTCCCCTCCGGCTCGTGAAGCCATGCAGGTAGCGGCCCTCCCGCGTGCCGCCCGGGTAGAGATTTCGTGTATAGCCGTCCGTTGACTCCGGGGCGGCCCTCCCGGATTCCGGCTCCACAGTTGCGCGCAAGCTGAAGCTTGCGGCTACGTTGTTGGAATTAAGAGATGTAGCTGTAGACTTGGGTCTGCGTGTTTTGCCTGCCGTTCGAGCGGCTCACTCTAGCCCTTAATGCCGATGGAGAACGTCACTTTGAGTTGGTAGCGCAGGGTCTCGTCCGGCACGGTGCCGGCGACCTGGAAGCGCAGTGAGGTACGGAAGGCGCCCGCCTGCAAGAAGGGGGCGACCAGTCCCTTGGGGCCCGTCTGAACCGCCGCCTGGCTCGCACTCGGCACGTCGGGTAGCGCCCCGATCTCTATGGCGCCTGGACCCGGCGTCGGAGGTTCCAGGAAAACCGTGAGGGACGTCATGGCCTCATTCAGATCCATCCCGGGCGGCTGCAAGCGCTCCAACTGAATCCCCGTAACCGTTGCGGTGACGATGTCTTTCGTACTCAAACCTGCCAGTTGGTCCCCTACGTCGGCGGTGCCCTGGGAAAAAAGCGTGATCGATTTGTTGGGCGTCAGTGTGCCGCCGTCCACTTCAAAGGTGAACGTTTCCTCCGCACTAAGCGTGAGGAGTTCGTCTTGCTGAACGGTATCACAGCCGGACAGCCACATGATCGAAAGGCCGCAGATCAGGGCGGCCAGCTTGCGTACGTGCTTCATTGAATCGTAGAACCTGGTACCATATCGAGGCCGGAGCGCCAGAGTCGGATACATCCCCCTCCTCATCCACGGCAGGTACGTTGAAAAGTGATTGCCGAACTGAACTCTAGAAATGTAGGACGGAGTGTATGCGAAGGTTTCCATCCAGCCTGCTACGGCCTTTCAGGAAACCAAGTTCGATGAGAAAGGCCATGCCGACCACTTCGCCGCCCATCTGGCTCGCGATTTCGTAGGACGCCAGCGCCGTACCTCCGGTGGCGATGACGTCGTCGTGTATCAGGACGCGATCGTTGGGGTGGATGGCATCGACGTGCATCTCGATGGTGTCGGTGCCGTATTCGAGCGAATAGCTGGCTTCGACGGTCTTGTAGGGCAGCTTGCCCTTCTTCCGCACCGGCACGAACCCTGCACCGAGCCGCTCCGCCAGGGCCGCGCCGAGGATGAAACCCCTCGCCTCGATGGCCACCACTTTGGTGATGCCGTCTTTCCGGAAAGGCGCGGCGAGCGCCTCTACGGCCTCATGAAAGAGTACCGGGTCGGCCAGTATCGGCGTGATGTCCTTGAACTGAACGCCGGGCTTGGGCCAGTCGGAGACGGTTCGGACGGCGCCGGCCAACAATTGCGTGCCGGTGGAAAGGTCTTTCGTATCGTTCATGCGTTCGGGTTGGCGGGATCGGACCTACCAGGTCGAGGCCACGTCCAGATCCTTGTCGTATTGCTCTTTGAAGTCGCGTACCGCGCAAAAGATAGCGTTTGCCAGATACTCCTGCCCGAACGCACTCGCTAGAAAGGCCGCCTCGCGTGGATTTGTGACGAATCCCAACTCGACCAGGATGGACGGCATCGACGCACTCCAGAGCACGTAGAAGCCGGCCTGCTTCACACCCCGGCTCTTACTCCCCGTAGCTGCCGTCAGCTTACTTTCGACCATACCGGCCAGCTCTTCACTCTTGCGCATATAGGCGCTCTGGGCCAGCGCCCGGAGGATGAGTTGACCCTCCGTATAGCCGCCATACTGTGAAGGATCGTCCTCGTACGCCACCACACTGTTCTCCCGTTGCATGACGGTGCGGGCCGCTTCGGTCTTGTGCATCCCGAGGAAGTAGGTCTCCGTTCCCGTGGCGGCGCGGTTCGGGGCCGCATTCGCGTGGATGGAGATGAAGAGCTTGGCGCCTTCCCTATTGGCGACGTGCCCGCGCTCCCGCAGCGTGACGAATCGATCGTTCGTCCGCGTGTAGACGACCCGGCAGCCAAGCTGCTGTTCGATCAGGCGCCCCAGCTTGAGCGCAACCCCGAGCGTCACGTCCTTCTCCCGGACCCCGTTCGCCGTGGCGCCGTCGTCTCTGCCACCATGCCCGGCGTCGATGACGATCGTGTCCAGCTTCCAGCGCCGCCGCGCCTGTTTGAGCGGAGACGCCAGGCCTTCGGCGGCTGCCGTATCCAGCGCGGAGTTCCGGAAGACCTCTGCCCCGGCAAGGGGGGCCGCCTTCGCGCCATACGTGACGTGCATGAGGACATCCGACGTATTCCGGTCCAGGTACGCCGAAGCCGACAGAGGGCGTGAACCGGAAGGATCCAGGTAGAGCTTCAGGTGTCCGTCAGAAGGCACGATGCGCACGCGGCCCACGGGACCGAACGGCGCCTCCCGGGTAAAGGCGGAATCCAGCGAGGTATTGAACAGGATGATCTCTATGGTGCCGTCCGCCAGCACCTGCGGTTCGGAAAAAGCCTGGACCGGGGCGGACGTGTGCAGGCGAACGTCGATCCCCTGCCCTCCTGAAGCCTCAGAGAAGCCGACGTGTCCGAGCCTCACCCCGGCCTGCGCGAAGGCAGGCACGGCGAGCACCACACACAACGTGATTGCAAGAATCGACTTCTTCATTCGGCACGTGAAGGAAAGCAACGCAGGGCGGAAGTTTTTGCACGTCCCTCCCCCTAAATCTTCTGAGGGACACGGTAGGCCGGAGGGGCAAAAAGCGGACCACCGCTGTTTTTCAGTTAGCAGTGAGTAGTGAACAGTTAACAGTCGTTGAGGGTTAGCGGTAGAGTTTGTTTCGGAAGGCGCGGCCTCGCTGGGCGTCTTGTTGCTGTGAGAATAGTTGGGGGGTGGCCTTGAAGGCTATCGATGAGCGACCACCGGTGTTTTTCATTTTGGATTTTGGATTGCCGATTTTGGATTCTGGAGATGGTGAGTGGGGCGGTTGCACAGATTGCACGCTTTTTGTCGGTTGTTGGTGGTCAGTGGTCAGTTGTTCTTTCGTGGGGTTAGGTGCTGGGGCTGGTGAGGGGGGCGGTTGCACAGATTGCACACGTTGCACGTGGTTTTCGGGGGATTTCGGGTTCGCGGAGGTAGTCGCGTCGTTTGTGGGAGAGGGCGCAGCACGCTGCGCCCCTACGGGATTGGGTGTGGGTTCTGCGGGGGTGGATTGCACACTTTGCACAGATTGCACGTGGTTTTCGGGCGTTTTGGGGTGGGTGGTGGTTTCGGGGTGGGTCGGGACGAGGCCGAGGGTCTGGAGGGTGTGGATGACTTCGGCGGCGATCTCTTTGACCAGGTCGGGGGAGACGGCGGCGCTCTGGCGTTTGGGGCGGTCGCTCCATCCTGCTTTGCATTTCAGGTAGAAGAAGAGGGCGCGCAGGTAGCGCGGGTCCTCCTGGGCCTGCATGGCGCAGTCGAAGGCGAGGCCGCGGGCGATGTCGATGCATTCTTCTTCCGCGTCTTCGACGGCCTGTTTGAAGGCGGAGTCTTGCTCGATCCAGTTGTAGATGGTGCGGCGGTGGATGCCTGCTGTGTGGGCGGCGTCGGTGCGGGTGGCGCCCTGGGCGAGACTGTTGAGGATGGCTTCCTGTCTGCTGGTGGTGTTTTCAGGTTGCATGGTTTTGCTCCGTTGGTTTTTGGGAGCCAACCTATGTCTGAAAACATGTGAGGGCAAGGTTATTTTCGTAACCTGACATTCTGGCAGGGGTGGGTTGTGTTCGGGTGTTGATGTGTTAGAGACTGTTTGGTAAGGGCAGAGTGCCTTCAATTACTCCGTTGAGGGAGGTGGCCCGCCGACAGGTCGGGGCAGGCTCAAGGGCCGGAGGGTGTTGCGTAACCTGGGCATGGGCATACACCCCCAGTCACTGGCGTGACAGCCCCCTCATGGTCATTGATTTATTCTTTCGGCAAAGCAGAACGTGCTCGCCTCGCTATCTGCCTCCCATCGAATCGTGGATCCGCGCGCCGGATGAATCCCCGCGCGTTGAGCGAGTGGCGCAACACTTCACACCTATCCGGCCTACCGCCCAACCCTGGCGCGCCGCTCGGTCCGATGCGTGCAGCGGGAAGGGGATTCAGCGCGTTCCGATTCGATCGCCCTTCTTTGGTACTTTCTTGGGCGAGCAAGAAAGGACATCCCTCAGGAAAGCACATTCCCTCCAGCAAAGCACCCCCCCGAACCGCCCCCTTATGGTCGTTCATTTGTTCTTTCGGCAGAGGAAGAGAAGCGCCCCTCCGGGACAGGAGCGGCCGGGGCTGGTGGACCCAAAAACTGCGCATCAGCAGCTATGCACGAGGTATGCCGGTACGCATCCACGGTCACTGCACCGCTCACTCCTTTACCGGATCTATTTGTCAAAAACCATGAGGGAGGTGGCCCGCCAGGGCCGGAGGGTGTTGCGCTCCCATGCACAATCCTATCAGAGAACTGGCATGACTCCTTCCTGAAACCCTCAATCCGCGAACACCTGATTACGTCAACACTCCACCGGTAAACACGCAATGATACCAAATCCGCCTAATCCCTTACAGAATAGTAGAATGGAAGAAGCTCCCCTCCTGGACAGAGCCTGTCCCGAGTTTTCGAGGGAAGGGGATACAGGGGTGGTGGATTCAAAGGTTCAAATGAGCACTGATCTACCGGATTTGGTATGAAATACCCGCAAAACCAGTCCTCACCCGGACCGATATAGCCACACGCGTTATTTTCAATTCCGACGACACCAACTCACAAACCCACCGGATACGTGCAGGATCTACGCGCAACGATAGAAGGCCTCGCCGCCCAGGCGCCCGAGGGCCTCGACCAGCATCAGGCCGTGTCCGCCTTCAAAGCCCTCCTCAACGCCCTCAACGACGGCCAGATACGGGCAGCCTCGCGGGGAGAAGACGGCAAATGGACCGCCCACACCTGGGTCAAGCAGGGCATCCTGCTCGGCTTCCGGCTGGGGCGCATGCACGACTTCTCCAGCCCGCCGTTCTCCTTCTTCGACAAGCATACCTATCCCACGAAACCCCTGGGACTCGAAAATGGCGTCCGTGTCGTGCCCGGCGGCTCCGCCATCCGTAGCGGCTCCTACGTGGCGCCGGGCGTCGTCTGCATGCCCCCCATGTATGTCAACGTGGGCGCCTACGTAGACGAGGGGACGATGGTCGACTCCCACGCGCTCGTCGGGAGTTGCGCCCAGATTGGCAAGCACGTCCATCTTTCCGCTGCGGCCCAGGTCGGAGGTGTGCTGGAGCCCGTCGGCGCCGTGCCGGTCGTGGTGGAAGACGATGTCTTCGTGGGCGGCGGATGCGGCATCTACGAAGGCTGTATCGTCCGCCGACGCGCCGTCCTCGCCTCGGGCGTCATCCTCACCGGTTCTACCCGGGTGTACGACCTCGTCGAAGAGCGCGTCCTGTCACGTGCTGAAAACGGCTCCCTGGAGATCCCTGAGGGCGCCGTCGTCGTCCCCGGCTCTCGGGCCGCCGGAGGCTCCTTCGCCCAGGAGCACGGCCTGTCGCTCTATACCCCCCTGATCGTCAAATACCGCGACGAACGCACCGACGCCGCCACCACCCTGGAAACCGCCCTCCGCTAGTGACCCCCCTCGTGCCCGATCCAGCCAACCCCCATACTCCCTCATCGGCTGTCTATGGTCAGCCGTCCGCTGCCATCTTGATCACCCGAACACAACTGTAAACTGCCCACTGCTAACTGTTAACTGACTCAGGCCGCCGTCTCCTTGCTCTCCTTGCTGCCGGAATCTGAGGATCCCTTCGACTCCGATGAACCTCCGGACTCCGAAGCAGGCTTCGGCTCGGACGAAGCGTTCTTATGCTCCTTGCTCCCCGAGCCGGCGCCGTTTGACTTCCGGGCGTAGTCGGTCAGGTAAAATCCCTCACCCTTGAAGATCAGGCCGGCGCTTCCGCTGATGACGCGGGTCACCTTCTGGCCGGTTTCCGGGTCCACCTCGAGGGCGGGCTCCGTGATGCGCTGTTGAATCTCGAACGTCGTGCCGTCCTCGCGACGGTAGATGTAGGTCGGCATGTCCCTTATACTTGGCTGATTGCGTCGGAATGACAGGGAGAAAGCGCCCACTGCCAGGCGGATGCACATTATACCTGAACGACAAATTACGTTCCAACTCCCGTCAGGGTACCACCGCCAGCACGGCCGCCTCCATCTTCACCGACACGCGGTACGTACCCGCCGGAAGTGACTCCGCCGGTGTAATGCGAAGCACGCCCACGGGGTACTCCGTCGGGCTTACCGCATCCACGATGAGGGTCATGTCGGACAAGCTCGATGCAGGCGGTGACGTCAGCCGGGCTACTTCTACTTTCTCATCGGAAGACGTGGTCAGCAGAAAGCTGAACGTTCCCACCTGCTGGAGCGTCGTCCCGTCCGGCTCCTCTACCGTGATCGTCACCGTCTGGGGCGTGATGGTGCGAACGTCCGCGGTGGGGAGGTGGAGATTGTGGATGAAGCAGTTGTTGAAGCCCAGCGAATCGGGGCCGGTGACTTCCAGCGTCCCGTTCGCCCCGCCGCTGATGTCGAAGGTGAATCCCCAGATGAGATTGTTGCAGGCCAGGGATCGCTGGTCCTCCACGATGAACCAGTTCGAGGGACTCGCCGGCCCTTTGTCCTGTCCCACGCCCAGCGAGATCACCCGCCAAAAATACGTGCCCTTCGCCAGCGGCCCTACGTCCGCTCGCGTAATCGCAACACGATCCTCGTCCGCCAGCGGCGGCGTGAAGCCATCGTCCGTAGCCACTTGCACGATGTACGAAGCGGCGTCCCGAGATGGATCCCAGCGAAGCTGGATGAGCGAATCAGTGTCGAACACCTCACCGTCGACAGGGCCCCGGAGGGAGGCTACGTCCGGCTGGTTGGATGCCGCATCACAGGCCGTCAGGAGGAAGAGCAGACACGCCGGGAGAAAAAGCCAATACGTGCTGATCTGGAACTGCATAGCGCTCAACCTGCCTGTGAGTGATACCCAATTCGCCCATTCCCTTGCAGAATGGCAGAGGCCAAAGAAGCTCCCCTCTCTCTTTCGTCCTCACTTTCTCTCATTCCCTCTTTCTCTCCCCCTTTCGCCCTCTCTCCCTATCACCGCACCGTAGCCGCCGCGGTCCGCGCCGCGCCCGCCGGAACCATCGCCTCATACGCCAGGTCGGCCAGTTTAGCCCGCACTGGGCCAAGCTTGCTGTTCTCGCGCGTCGGGTAGACCCGGTTCGTCAGCAGCACCACAAAGAGCTTCGCGTCCGGGTCGATCCAGATGGACGTACCCGTGAACCCGGTGTGCCCGAAGCTGTGGGGACCGAACAGGTGCCCCGCCGATGAATATCCTTCCCGGCTCGGCGTGTCCCAACCCAGCGCCCGCGTTACGTCCGGCCCCAGTTCCGTCACCCGCGTCGTGAAAAGCTTCACAGTTTCGGGCTTGAGGAACTGCGTGCCGTTGAACCGCCCGTGGTTGAGCATCATCCGCGCGAAGCGGGACAGGTCCTCCGCTGTCGAAAAGAGGCCCGCGTTCCCGGAAACGCCTCCCAGCACGTAGGCCGTCTCGTCGTGCACCTCGCCTTGCACGAGCCGGTGGCGGAAATAGTCGTCGATCTCGGTCGGCACGACCGTGGTGTCCGTGTGGCCGACCGGGCGGTAGCCGGTGTGGTTCATGCCGAGCGGCTTGAAAATGTGCTCCGTCTCCCATTTCGCCAGGGGCTGCCCCGTGATACGCTCAATGATGAGGCCCATCAGGATCATGCTGTGGTCGCTGTATACCGACTTTGTGCCCGGTGGGTAGGCCAGCGGTTCGGCGAGGATCGCCTTGATCTCCTCCTCCCTGGTGGTTATCCCCATCGTGTAGTAAGGGCGGAACGGGATGAGGCCCGCGCTGTGGGTCAGCAGTTGCCGCACCGTGATCTTGTCACGGTCATCCCTGCTGAAAGCCGGAAGATACTGGATGACCGGCGCGTCGAGGTCGAGTTTCCCTGCCTCATACAGTTTCATTACCGCTGTAGTGGTGGCCACTACCTTCGTCAGCGACGCCAGGTCGAACTGGGATTTCGGGGTGTCGGCGTGGTTGGAATCATAGGTGAAGTGCCCGTAGCCCTTCAACAGCGCAGTACCCCCGCTCGTCCCGATGGCTACGGAGGCGCCGGGAAAGGCGTGTTCCGCGATGGATGCCTGGATGAGCGAATCGACCCGGATGGTCAGGCTGTCGCGTGGCGTCACAGCGGCCGAGTCCGGTATAGGAAGCTCCACCTGGCCGGCGAGTGTTCCGTAGCCGGAGCGGTTATTCGACAGTCTGGAGGTGACGAACGCCATCAGCCCGAGGGTCAGCAACGTCCCTGCGAGCACCAGAGCGATATTCTTGATGGCGGTATGCTTCATAAGGCCTTGCTAAGCCCTTTATATGGATATGTTTCTCACGGTTGGCCCCCGGATCGGTCCGATTGCCCGTTTCGAGGCCGGGCGCTCCCCTCCATTGTACCACTCCCGAAACCGACTGGCAACCCCGCCCATATCCTAATTTCGCAAGCATCGTGCCGGTATAAGCTCTTGTAAATATATTACGTATGTGCTACATATGGAAAATTCCACGGTTTACTGAAGTACGAATCGGACGATCAGGCGCGTGAAGGTACCTACCGGGTGCCCGTGCTCCTCGCCGGGAGTGAATCGCGCGGCGTACAGGGCGGCAATCGCAGCCCCGTCGCATGAAGGATGCAGCGATTTAAGCACCTGGATGCTGCTCGTCCGGCCGTCAGAGTCCACGTAAAAATGTAGAATGACGGACCCCTGGATCTGCTTCTTCTTCGCCTCCGTCGGGTAGTCGATGTGCAGGCTCCTGGCATCGAGTTGAGGCGGCCGATCCAGCGCTTCAGCGCCCGCAAGATCCGGGGCCGGAACCAGCATCTCGGCCGTAGCAAAGAGGGGTGCGGTGGTGTCGGGCAGCAATGGTCGTGGCCGAGCCCGCTCGCGCGACCGGGCCGCTGCCTGGAGCAGCCCCGGAGCCAGTCCTTCCGGGTTGCCGCCCTCCATCCGCGCCGCGCCCCCAGCAAGCTGTTCAGGAGGCGTCTTGTGCGCCTCGTGTTTCATCCGCGACTGCTCGCGGACCGTCGATGCCGGTGGGTTCCTCCCGTCGCGTCGCTGTGGACGAGTCCCGGGGGTGTGCTCCGTTTCGTCGGTGGCCCGCTCCAGCGCCGGCAGCTCTACGGTCTTCAGGGTCGCGGCGTACGCGACCTGATTGCTGCCGCTCCAGGTGGCGGTATACCGCCCGAAGCGCCAGTAGGGCTGGACGAGCAGGAGCAAAGTCAGTAAGCTCGTACCCACCCCGAGGCCAAAGCTTGTTTTGCCGCTATGCAGCGTTCTCCGGAGTCGCTCTACGTACCGTTCCTCATGCCAGGTGAAGTAGGGGTGTGGCCCCTGAAGTTCCCTTTCGGGATCTATATTGACGTCTGCATCTATGTCGACGTCCCTTCCGTTCCGTGCGCCGCTCATCTATCGCCACCTCAAGGGACATGGTATGCGCTTCTAGGGTGATAAAGGCTCACCGCCTTGGACTTATTACGCGCAATAATGCAGCGGTTCACGGCTCGACGCCATAGATTCCCGCCATGTGACGGTTGCAACAGAAACGTCCGCGAACACACGGCAAAGGAGCGCGTCATACACCGCCCCATACCCGCTCGTAAGGGCTGGATGCAAGCGGCAGTCCCGGACAGCACGTAGCTATTTTGACCGCATTTATGAGAGGTAACGATTCAGTCCGCCCGGTTCACCGAGATCCTCACGGCTACGTCACGGCTCGTCCGGAGGCGCATCCCGCCGCCCCGGATCACGCGGAAGGCGAGGTCTTCCGCATCGGCAATGCGACCGTCGTCGCCGAGAACGGGTACCGTATCCTGGACGGCGTCGACCTTCAGGTGCGGCTCGGTGAACACACGGCCGTCGTAGGGCCGAACGGCTGCGGTAAGTCGTCGCTCATCAAGCTCATCACCCACCAGTATCGACCTTATTTCCAGCCTCACGCCGACCCGGTCGTCAGTGTCTTCGGGAGGAGGCGATGGAACATGTTCGAGCTCCGGTCCCTGCTCGGTCTCGTATCGGCGGAACTGCATCATGTGTTCGTCGGCCGGTACGGCGACGTCAGCGGGTATGAGGCGGTGCTGACCGGCTTCTTTGCCTCTCGTCGCCTCACGTCTCACGAGGATGAGATCACGGACGCCATGCGGCGGCAGGCGCAGGATGCCCTCGGTCTCATGGAGGCGCTCCACCTCTCCGAGAAACCGCTCGACGAAATGTCCACAGGCGAGGCCCGTCGCATTCTCATCGCCCGCTCGCTGGCGCCGGACCCGCGTGCCCTGCTCCTGGACGAGCCCACGACGGGCCTGGACATGGTCGCCCGCCATCGATTCGTAGAAACCCTCCGCCGCGTGGCGCAGCATGGCAAAACGATCATCCTCGTCACGCATCACGTAGAGGAGATCTTTCCGGAGATCGAGCGCATCGTCTTGCTGAAGGAAGGCCGTGTGTTTCGGGACGGCGCCCGGCAGGCCGTGCTGACGTCGGAAGTCCTGTCCTCAGCCTTCGGCGCCCCCATCGGCGTCCAGCGCCGCCCCGACGGCTATCTCTCCGCCACCGTCGCCGCATAAGGTGAAGCATCGGTCTTGAAATGACTGAAACCTTGTCGTACTTTATAACGTAAAGTGGATGGAAGCCGGAGAGACCATGTCCATAGATCGCCCCCCGATAAAACTGCATACCGTCGAGAAGCCCCCGCCCGAAGTCGGGGCGGCTGAGCATCTGCGCTATATCCGGGAAGTCATGGAACGTTCAAGTTCCTTCACGGCCGTTCCGGGATACGGGGCCGTCGGAATGGGACTCTCCACGCTGGCCGCCGCTGTGCTCGCATCGCAGCAGGGGACGGAAGCAGGCTGGCTCGCCGTCTGGTTCGCAGAAGCGGTCGTAGCACTGGCATTCGGCGGATGGATGCTGGCGCGCAAGGCGAAAGCCGTCGGCGTGCCCCTTCAGTCCGGCCCGGCACGGAAGTACTTCCTGACCCTGTTGCCGCCGCTCGTGGCCGGCGCGCTGCTGACGGGCGTACTCTGGCGCGTCGGGGAAGCAGGCCTGCTGCCGGGCGTGTGGCTGCTGCTGTATGGCACGGGCACGGTAACCGGTGGCATCACGTCCGTGCGCGTAATCCCCATCATGGGCGTTTCGTTCATGGTACTGGGCGCCGTCGCCCTGTTGGTGCCGTCGCTCTCGGGGGATCTGCTCATGGCGCTCGGCTTCGGGGGACTGCACATCGTGTTCGGATGGATCATCGCGAGGCATTATGGCGGATAGACTAGACAAACCACGCGAAGCTGAAAAGCTGACGCGCAAGACGCGGTCTGGGAGTAGGGCAGGGGACGTGTTTCCGGTCGAACTCGACCGCCTCGTGCATGAACGGATCCGGCTGGGCATCTTGAGCGCTCTCGCTGCTACCGACAGACTGAGTTTCAACGACCTCAAGGGCCTGCTGGCGACGACGGACGGCAACCTGAGTGTCCACGCGCGCAAGCTGGAGGAGGCGGGCTACATCGCCTGCACGAAATCGTTCGACGACCGCACACCGAAGACGGAATACCGGCTGTCCCTTGCCGGGCGGCGGGCGCTCGACGCCTACCTGAGCCAGATGGAGTCCATTATCCAGGTCGCCAGAAACCGGTAAGGAACCCACGCGACCGTTTTTTTATGCTGTTACACTTTGTATCACAAAGTACACGATCCGATTGAAAGCTATGCCAACTTCTACTTTACCCGACGGGCCGCACGGCTTTGAGGAGGCCCTGCGAGCGGCGCTCGGTGATCCCCAGACGATGGAGCGCATCTACCGCCACGATCCGGGCCGGTTCGCGGCAGTGCTGCCCGAACTGTTGGCAAGCCAGCCCGGCTCCCTGCTGCTTCGGGCGTGGCAGGCACGCCTGTCTTACGAGGCCCCCACCGCCGAAGCCAGTGAGCGGTCCTGGCTGGGTGAGATCGCAGTGGTCGTCGTGTTCGGCCTACTGGCCGGGACCTATGCCGATCTGCCGAACTTCTTCCCCGGCATCGATCAAGATGTCTTTACGGCCAAAAATCTGGGACTGTTCGTCTTCCCGTTTCTCACCCTGTACTTCGTGGCGAAGCGTCGGCCCTCGCGTCGGCAGGCCGCGTGGTTGGGAGGTTTGATCGGCGGGACCGTGCTCTTCATGAACCTGCTGCCCGGCCTCGATCAGTCTGATACTGTTCGCCTCGCGGCGCTGCACGTGCCGGTGCTGCTCTGGACCCTCGCAGGGGTGGCGTACACGGCTGACGGGTTTCGCAGCCTGGAGGGCCGTATCGAGTACGTCAAGTTAAGCGGTGAGGCAGTCGCCTATGCGGGCCTGATCGCTGCGGGTGGGGCGGCGCTCACAGGCATCACGCTCATGCTTTTCCGCCTCATCGGCCTGGAGATCGAGGAGTGGTATTTCCAGTACGTGTTCGTCTATGGGGCGGCAGGCGTCCCACTGGTGGCAACCGCCATTACGTACTACCAGGGCCGGGCTCGCATCGCGCCGCTGCTCGCGCGCGTGTTCGGGCCGCTGGTCCTCCTCATGCTCGTGGCATACCTCGCCACCATGCTGGTCCTGCAGAAGAGCCCGTACACCGACCGAGAATTTCTGCTCGCCTTCAACTTGATGCTCTTCGGTGTGCTCGTGCTCGTCACCCTCAGCATCGCCGAGCGGCCCTCTGGGGGCATCGTCCGCGTATCCGACTACGTGAACGCAGGCATGGTGGCTGTCGGACTCATATTGGATCTGGTCGCCCTCTCGGCCATCGTGTTCCGGCTGGCCTCCTACGGGTTCACCCCGAACAGGATTGCCCTGTTGGGCGCCAATCTGCTCATCTTCGTCCACCTCGGCGGAATCCTGGTCCGCTACGTTGCCGCGTTGCGAGCCCACACCGACACCCGGCAGGTCGATGCCTGGACGGCTCGATACATTATCGCCTACACCGTTTGGGCGGCCTTCCTCACCTTCCTGTTCCCGCTGCTCTACAGCTTTAAATAAGCGCCGTCAGCAGCGGGCTTTTGGGTCCCTTTAACGTGGCGAAGAATCGATCAGATCATGAAAACTGAGAACCTGCACGTTGCGATCATCATGGATGGAAACGGCCGGTGGGCGCAGAAGCGCGGGCTTCCGCGCGCCGCGGGGCACCACGAAGGCATCCGAGCGGTGCGCCGGGTCGTCGAGGCCGCGCCGGAACTGGGTGTCGGAACGCTGTCCCTGTATGCCTTCTCGTCCGATAACTGGCAGCGGCCCCGGGACGA
>DASSAV010000119.1:0-3635 GCA_035699265.1 Rhodothermales bacterium | reverse complement strand
GCAGGGCGTTCTGGCAGGCGTGCTCTCCTCGGCGGCCGTCTGGGGTACCTATGCTACGGCCAAGGTGTTCGTCCCCCAGCTTCAACCGATGGGGGCCGGACTTGCCGTCGCGTCCGTACTGCTTCTCGTCTGCCTCGGTGCACTATTGGGCTACGGCGGCTCCATCCTGGCCGTTCGCCGCTTCATCAAGAACGTATCGCTGCACTGACGGAGACGGTCGGGATCAGTTCAGCCGGGGGTCGTCCGGGAAGTTGGCCAGAACGGCGTAATCGCCACCCATCTTCCGAAGTACCGTGCGCCACAGCTTGTCCTGGTCGTCCGGAAACACGGATGCTGCGTCGGCGTCGGCGAGGATCCAGCCACCATGTTCGACCTCCTGCGCGAGCTGTCCTCCCGACCATCCGGAGTACCCCAGGAAAAATCGAATGTCGGTCGCGTCGTATCGCCCGGCTCCTATGAGCGATTTGATCGCATCGAATTCGCCTCCCCAGTAAACATCTCCCGCAATGAGCATAGCGTCGGGTATCAGCGCTCCGAAGCGGTGCAGCACGTGAAGCGTATTTTGCTGGACCGGGCCGCCGAGCGAGAGCGGCGCGGCATAGCCGTCTACCTCCTCCAGGACGTCCGCAAGGCGCAGCGTGAGCCCTCGATTCAGCACCAGCCCGAAGCTGCCCTGTTCGTTGTGCTCGCATACCAGGACCACCGCGCGTTTGAAGTTCGGGTCGTCTGAGAGCGGTGGCGCAATCAGCAGGGTGCCAGGGCGCACGGTATCGTCGAAGTACGACATTCGCTCGAATCAGGTGTAGGCATGTGCGCCAGGGTAAAGGCCGGCACCGGGGCAGCGTGAGGTATTCTGAATGCTAGGTTATGCCGGGGAGGATTGCAAGGCAACTAGGAAACAGGTCGGAAACGATCCTGAAGGAAAGGGCGCGACCCATCACCCGGCGTCGAAAGCCGTTCCCCGTTTCAGGGCCTTGAGCGCACCGCACCACCAGTCGGAGTCCCGCGTGATCGCGGTAATCGTAACGTCAGAAAAGTAAGGGATGAGCGTCACCAGGAATGACGGCGCCTCCGCCCACCGGTCGTTTTGAATCAGCTTTTCCAGTTCCGCCGCCGCAATCCGGCTCCAGCGCCACTTTTGCCGGAGATCCTCAGCTTTTTTCCAGTAATTCCGCTCGTCCCAAACCTGCGCACTCTCGTCGATGGTTTCCCAGATGCCGCGCAGGTTGAATACGAGGAAAGCAGCCATGTCCTTCGCCTCAGCGTCGAAGCCGGGCTGCTGCGCGAGGAGACGGAGCACCTCGGCACAGGACCGCATGTGAGCGTGGCGCTTCTTGGCCGGGGTTTCGCCGGTACTTATGATGCGGGCCATAGCTACTCAGGCAGGGGAGACATGACGGGCCGTAAATATAACACTGATTTCAGCGGATTGCCGTGTCCGGGAAGTATCTAAAAGGCTACGAGAGTAGGAGGGTACGTCTCAGGTGCTCTGCCATATCCTCAACTCGCCAGCTCTCAACTCGCCCACCCTTTAACACTTCCCCCTCATGCTTCCATCAGGAAATATTGTACGGCGAGGTGATAGCCGCGCCGCCCCAGGCCGGTAATCTGCCCGACGCAGACCGGCGCAGTATGCGAATGGCTGCGGAAGTCTTCGCGGGCGTGGATGTTCGATATGTGTACTTCGACAACGGGGACACGAATGGCTGCAATGGCGTCCCGGAGCGCGATGGACGTATGTGTGAGGGCGCCCCCGTTGAGCACGATACCGGAAAGCGACTCCGTGTCGGCCTGCTGCAGCCGATCGATCAGCGCGCCCTCGTGGTTGCTCTGAAAGAAGGAGAACTCCGCGTCCGGGAAGGTGCCGCGCAGGTCGGCTTCGAGGTCAGCGAGGGTCCCTCCGCCGTAAATGTCCGGCTCGCGTGTGCCCAGCAGGTTCAGGTTGGGGCCGTTCAGGACGAGGATTTTCATGCAGTAATGGTCGTGAGCTTGGATTTCGTGTCAGTGTAGGGCAGAGGGCCGGTGCTCAGGCGATTCGTTCGGGACCTCGAAAGATAATCCGTCGTATGCGAGCGCCATACCGCCCGGTAGCTGCGCATCTTCCGGGGCGTGCAGGACACTGTGGGTCATGTGTACGAAGTAGGTCTGCCGCGCTCCGATGCGCCGGGCCGCCTCTACCGCCTCGTCGATGCTAAAGTGCGTCAGGTGGGGCTCATGCCGGAGTGCATCCAACACCAGCACGTCTAATCCACGCAGCCGTTCATAGGTGTGTTCGGGAATCCGGTTCACGTCCGTAAGATAGGCGAAACGTCCGATTCGGTAGCCGTACATCGCCAGTTCGCCGTGGTAGACGTCTACCGGTTCCACGTGCACCGAAGCACCCGTTCCGTAGCGGCTTTCGACGTCAAAGGATGTCTCAATTTCACACAGGCTGAGGTTGGCCACCCCCGGATAGCTCCGGTCCTTGAAGATGTACCAGAACGTGTTCCGGACCACCTCCGCCGTGTTGTCACGGGCATAACACGGAATGGGGTTGCGGTTATCGAACAGGTACGGGCGGAGATCGTCCAGCCCTGCGATATGGTCGAAGTGATGGTGCGTCAGGAGCACCGCGTCTAGCCGGTCGATGCCCTCGCGCAGCGCCTGCACGCGGAAGTCGGGGCCGGTGTCGATGATGAGGCTCATGCCGTCGGCCTGAACCCACGCCGCGCACCGAGTCCGCTTGTCGCGCGGGTCCGTGGAGCGGCAGACCTGGCACTGGCACCCGATCACAGGAATGCCAGTCGACGTGCCCGTTCCGAGGAGGGTAACCTTCATGCCTCTTCCCCTGCCGCCGGCTCAGCCTCAGCATCCTGGAGTTCGTCAACTTCTCTATCGGATCGGCGCCACACCTCTTCGAGGGTTTCGCGCACGGAAGGCTTGAGGTAGATGGTGTCGACGGGCATTTCGCGCAGGCTCTCGGCAAGGAGGGCGACGTGTACTTCGGGCGGATGCCGCTTGTTCAACACGATGACCTGCCGGTCTTCCAGGGTGCACAGGCCGCCCCGGAAACGTCCCTGCTCGAACCGCACTTTCACGCCGAGCCGTTCCGCAGCCTGCTCCAGTTCCTTAACGACTTGCTGTGTCTTCATAAAAGCGGAATGCCGATATGCCACACCGGGTTTCCGCAGACCCCTCCCCTCCTGTGCCTCAACCTGCCTCCGATTCACTGCCAGGCTCCTATCTGCTCTCGATATCAGCAGGTTCGATAAAGGCCAGTCGCATCAAAGGGAGGTGCATGAGGGATCACCGGCCGCTGATTCAATTTGCCATTGGGAATGGACCATCAGCAACCGGGGTGCATGGCACACATGGCACAGGTTTGTCGATTGCCTGTTGACCGTGGTCCGTCGGTTGTGGTACGGGTGGGTGTCGGGGTATGGCACACTCTTGCTCGCTTTTCTCTGTGTGCCGGTCGGATTCGGCGTTTTTGGGACCACAGGGCGGATTTGGACGGCACAACTGGCACAACTTCGACTGGTTCTGGCCGTGTGCCGTGCCGCCCTTTTGACAACTCTGGCGCGGTGGAAATTGCACACTTTGCACGCGGAAACTGTGGTTTTTCGGTACGCAGGAGTGAATGGCACACTTTCGCT
>DASSAV010000118.1:0-10249 GCA_035699265.1 Rhodothermales bacterium | reverse complement strand
TCCGCTCGCGTTATCTCGCGCCGGTGGGTTTTCATCCCGCCCGTCTCCACCACGATGCTGTTTTCCGGCAGTACCATGGGGCCCTTCTCCGCCAGATCGAGCAAGCCGAAGGCCGCCCCGAACAGCAGGAGCGGCGCATCGCCTCCAGCTATCCCCGACGCGGCCCGAACCAGTGGCTCCGGATCATCAAGGAAAAATCCGCTTACAGAAGATCCGTAGCGCTCGATGAGGATTTCCATCATATACACGAGCGAGGACCGTTTGCCGCGCTCGACGTATCCCGGCAAATGGGCGAGCAGTGTGAAGGGACCCGGTCCGAAAACGCTCTCAAAGTGCGTGGTAACGGCGCGCTCGTAGATCGAGAGATCCTTTATGTAGTGCCGGCTCGGTTGCCCGCGGCCTGTGCCGCTACTCTCGAAGGTGCGCTCGGCTTCGAGCGCCGGATACGTCGTGACCGGCGCCAGCTTGAAAGCTTCAACAGGCAAACAGGGGGCCTCCTGCCAGCCGGACCACTCCCGATCCCGTGCGAAAAGCGAGTAGACGGGATTGTTCTCTCGCTGGTAATAGTAAACCGCCTCGGCCATCTCATCGAAGAGGCCGAGGCGGTCTGCTGGAATCCCAGTGAAGTGTCGCGCTACGTCGTCGATTGTCACGGCCGTGGGCGTCAACGCCCGGCACTTTGCATGTGAATCATGCACCCGAACGCCTTCGTGTGGGGTTGGGAAACATCATTGCCGGCGGCAATGGCATCCAATGCGCTTTTCAAGTATTGAACCTGCACGTTGTTGGGGTCGCCGGGGCTATCGTCAATGGTCCCAACGTACGCCAGCGTACCATTCCCGTCGAACACGAAGACGTGCGGCGTCCGCGTGGCACCGAACGCATTCGCCAATTGCCCGTCCGGGTCCATCAGGTAGGTGACCGAAAGGCCGTTCTGCCGGGTGTAGTTCTGGCTCTCTGCCGCGGATTCTTTCGGGAAGGCCACAGGGTCGTTTGAGTTCACCAGGATAAAGCCAAAGCCCTGTGCGCCGTACGTCTGCGCGAGCGTCGCGAGGCGTCCACTGTACTTACCGGCCCACGGGCACACGTTGCTCCAAAAGACGACGACGGTGCCTTTGGAGCCTCCGAGCGCGCCGAGAGAGCCCTGGCCTCCAGAAGCGTTTTGCCGCTGTAAGCTGGCCAGCGGCAGGCGACTGCCCAGCGCCAGTTCGCCCGATTGCGCCACTGCGGGATGGCTCCACGCCAAGGCAGCAAAAGCAATCAGTCCGAGTATGGCCGGGCTCGTCTTAATGGGGTTACGCATAGTACCCTGAATGTATGATGTCTAAGTTTGATTCGCCGGTCGAAGGGCGGTGGTACGGAATGCAGAACACTCTACACCTCAATGATCCCTTTCCCCTGTACTGCCTCCTGAGACCGCACCCTGCACCTAATCGGAAGCAAAGTCCCTGCCAAGCTCACGAGAATATGTGACTTTCTCGGCACAGGATCGTTGCGGCCTCATCGGTGAAATACGAGCCGGGATTCATCTTACGATGCGGCTGCGCAAAGTACCAGCCCTTTCCCGCTGCACGACCTTAGCGCGTGTGCCGGGCGAACCGAACGGCTATCATGCGACTGGATTCGGGGCCTCTTACCGACGCCGGACCATGTAAACACGTTCCGATGGCGACGGTTTCCCCTATCAACTTGTAAATGAAGGTTTTCAGGTGTTGAAGTGTTCGGGTGTTAATGTGTTCGGGGGTCAAATGTTCAAGGGAGGTATTGAAGATCCCAGATCAGGTCCTGGATCTTCGACGGGACAAGTCGAGAGGTTGGTGCTGGTGTGTGGGATGCCTCAACCGCGCTCGACATGACATAGAGGAGGGGTAGCGCTGATACGCAGGGCTCCTATGCGGGCTCCTAATGGACGGGCTGATGGACGGCCAGGAGGTTTTCCAGGGCGTTGAGGAGGGCTTTTTTCGTCAGGGGTTTTTGCAGGTACTCGTCCAGGCCCAGGGCGAGGTATTGCTCTCGGTCGCCCCCGCGGGCCTGATCGCTGACGCCGACCAGGATCGTCCACGCCGTTCCTTCGGCCGCACGGATGCTCCGCACCAGGGTGGCCAGATCAGGCGACATGTCTACATTAAGCAACACCGCGCCGCAGCGCCCCTCCGCCACAAAGTCCACGATTTGATCCGGGTCGCTGATGAACGTGACGTTGCAGAAGGTCTCCAGCAGGTAGCGGAATATGCGCTGCTCATCGCTATCACGTTCCAGGATCAGAACGGACGGCAGCTCAGAAGATGCTTCTTCCCCTTTCGCAAACACGCGGGGGAAGGTGACGCTGAACATGGTCCCGCCGGCCTTCTCGCTGTAAGCGGTAATCTTCCCATCCATCAGACCGATCAGGCGCTCCGTGATGGAGAGGCCGATTCCGAGTCCTTCGAACTGCCGGTCCAGCCCTTCGCTTCCCTGGATGAACTCGTCATAGAGCAGGGATGTATCATCGACCCCGACGCCACTATCCATGACGCGGACATGTACCTGGTCGTCTTCGGCATCCACATCGACCACGACCCCGCCGGATTCGGTAAACTTAATCGCATTCTGGACCAGGTGCCCCAACGCCCGGTGGAAGCAGGAGGAATCCAACCGCGCCCAGATCTCATTCTCCGTCGTGTGCATACGGAGGAACAGCCCCTTTTCATCGGCTTGCTTCTGAAGGTCGTCCACCAGCGCCCGCACCTCGCCCGCGACGTTCAGGACGGTCACGTTCAACTCGACGTCGGCGGCCTGTAGTTCTGCGAGGTCGAGCACGTCGCTGAGCGTCTTGAGGAGCCGGCCTGCATTGCGAGAAACGATCTCCATTAGCTCGCGCTGATCTCCTGAGAGCTCGTCCATGAGAATCTGAACCGCACCCATGATGCCGGAGAGCGGCGTCCTGAACTCGTGGCTCAGGTTCTGCAGGAAGGACTCCTTCATGCGGCGCAAGCGCTCGACCTCATCCCCTACGCCTGCCAGTTGCTGCCGCAGACGCCGAACCTCCGTTACTTCGAGCCCATAGCTGATCACCATCGAGACATCGCCGCGTGGGTTCAGAACGGGTGTGTAGTAGCGGATAAAGTGGCGCTCGCCCGCTTCGGAGACCAGCGTTTCCTCAAATTTGACGAGTTGTTTCGACGCTACTGTGCGGCGGCGGTGCGCGCGGCGCCGTACTGCGACTTCGCTGTGCAGCCCTGCATCGCGGCAAATCTCCAGGTCGGTTTTGCCGATCGGCGACATTTGAGGGGAGCCGTCCCCGGAAAGGGCCGCGCTGGCGAAGACGTACTGGCCCTGCGGAGAAATGACCGCGACTTCGAACGGCATTTCGTCCAGGATCACCTGCTGAAGCCGTTTCATTAGCTGTTCGCGATCATTCCGCTCCGTGCTATCGGCAAGGATACATAAATAGCGCTCTCGCCCGCCCGACACGAGGGGAGACAGCCGTACGGTTACATGGGTATCCGGCTCCTCGGCTATGACGGTCTCGAACTCTATAGGTTTGCCGCCTGTCCTCGTCTCCCGGACAGTATCCGCGCGCAGGTTTGCGGGCAGCGCAAGCAGCGATGCGAGTTTGCGGCCTGAGGCGCTCGACCGGGCAAGCAGTTTCAGCGCCGCCGCATTTGCATCAACGACGTTCAGGTCTGCGTCGGTGATGAGGAAGGCCTCGGCGGCGTGATGAAAGATGCCTCTGCGCCGGAACGTCGCAACAAAGCCTGGCCTGCGTTTGAAGGCCAGGCACCCGACGGCCAGACCGAGGAGGGCCAGGGCTATGGCGAACCAGCCGCGCGTGAGCATGGAGGCAGCCGCCAGGGAGGTGTGTGCGGCCTTCCGCGCCCAGGATTTCAGAAGGCCGACGTATGCTTTTCCATCGAATCCGGCTACTTCTCCAACAGGCTGTACCGAGCCGTCAGCATGACCGGATTCGACCACGAAGACGACGTACCCGCCGCTTCGGAGCAGCCTGCCCGCGACCTCGACGGTATCACCCGCGGAAGCCTCCAGGATTCGGCTCAGGCGGATGCGTCGTTTTGCGCTCGCCAGAAACATCCCTTTCTCCTCCACCTCCACACGACCGCGAACGCGCAGGTGCCCATACAGGAGGTCCGGATCGCCGTCACCGTTCGCATCCTCCAGCAACTCCGGGATGGAAATGGCCTTGCCGCTGGTTTTCGTGGGTTCAGGCCGGGTGCACGACGCGACGAGAAGCGCCATCAGCAGAAGCACCGGCAAGGCGACGAGGGATCCGTTGCGCCGGAGCGTGCCGTAAACAAGCAACGCGCGTCTTACGGAATGCATACGCCGGAATATCTTGAGCACGTGACGGTCGGACAATCTAGGCCAGATTAGTCAATTATCGACGGATCTGAGCGCTCCTTAACTTCACGAAGCGTGATTGTCCGAGCAGGCACCCCCCCTACCGCGGGCTCACGCCTCAAGCTCAGGCACGGCGAGGGTTCGACGGACCATCCATTTGTTCGCAGCTATGAACGCGGCCAGCACGATGCCCCATTGAACGAGACAGGTGGCGACGCTGTACGGGTCGATGGGGTTGTACCACGAGTGCGGCGCGTAGGACGTGATCGACAGGTAGAACCACCAGAGGAGCAGGCAGACGGCTTCGAGCGGCACGAGCGCCCCGATGAGCCAGCCCCACGCCCGCCCGACGCGCCAATCTCCCGGCACCCCATTCACCGCTTCACCCCGGAACCGGTCGATTCCAAACTTCCGGACGGCAATCGCGAAAAGAAGGCCAGAGACCATCAGGCCGATTCCCCAGACGAAATCCTGGTTGCCGAGAAACGTGAGATTGATTGCCGACGGGATGCCGAAAACAAATCCGGCGCAGACGACAAGCACGAGCGCCCGATGTCGGGCCACTCCCCAGTCCACTAAAACACGGGTGGCGAGTTCGATCATCGAGACCAGCGACGTGAAGGCCGCGAATGAGAGACCGAGGAAAAACAGCACGGCCAGCGTACGCCCGAGGGGCATCTGCGCGAAAAGCTGGGGCAGCCAGATGAACGTGAGGCCGGTCGAAGCCGGTCCGCTCGTCTTCATCACGTCCAGCACATCGGCACCGGGCATATGCCGGCCGAGCGTGGCGAATACCGTCCCGAACACGATGACCGCGGCAAGCATGGAGACGGTGTTGTTGCCGATGCCCGTGATGAACGCATTCTTGACCGTGCCCTGGTCGCGCCTCATGTAAGCCGCATAGGTGAGGATGAGGCCCCATCCTGCTCCCGTATCCCAGGCGTTCTGGGTCAGCGCCTCCAGCCACACACGCGGACGCGCCAGCATATTCCAATCGGGAGTGAAGAGAAAGCTGAGACCGTCGCCTGCTCCGGGCAAGGTGACGGCGCGCAGCGTAGCGAGCAGGATGATGCCGAAGAGCAGCGGCATCAGCACCAGGCTGACCCGTTCAATGGAGGACACGCCTTTCCAGAGCACCCAGGCGGCGAGGCCGTGCGAGATCACGAGAAAGAGGATGGGCCACGAGCCCGCCTGAAAGCTATTCCAGATGAGTGTGGCACCCTGTGTGCTCTGGGGCAGCGGCTGTGTAAGCGCTTCGACGAAGTAAAAGAAGCACCAGCCCGTCACCACGGCGTAGTAGAACATGATCGCCGTCGACACGAAGCCGACGAAGGCGCCCATCCACGCCATCCGCTCCCCCGCGATCTGGGCAAACGCACCGACCACCCCCTGCCGTGCACGCTTGCCCATCGCGTATTCCACGATGATGAGCGGGATGCTCCACGTGAACAGGAAAATGACCCACGCCACGAGAAATGCGCCCGCCCCATCCGGGCCGCTGTTCTGGGCGACGATACGGGGAAAGCGCCAGATGTTACCCGTCCCGACGGCGATCCCGAGCACGCTGAGGAGCAGCCCGATTCGCGAGGTGAAACGCTGCGTTTGCGGCTTGCCTTCGGCCATGGCTGTGTTGGATGTTTTCCTGAGCGGCGATTCGGATGTGCCGGAATGTACAACGCAGGTACAGTCTTACGTAAGGCAAAAACGCGCGGCGCAGACGACGGCCATTCAGGATACAGGCGTGAAGACAATGCGGGACGATACCTGCTTTGTGCCCAAGTCATCGGGCTGCCGAGGCTTCAAGAGCAGATAATGCTGGAAATTGACGTAGGCGGGGATCTGGAGGTCGTAGAGGCGGCTGAAGGGATTGCCGGATTCGCCGCCGGGGTATACGCCGTAGCCGACGGGCGGGCGTTTGGAGAAATCAACGACCATGCGCCAGCTCGCGCTGTGGGTGGTCATCAGGTCACCTGCCGGCGAGAGGGTGCTCTCGAAGCCTGGATACTCCATCGGACCGCGCCAGAGCGGGCGGAGGGCCTCGCTGCGCGTGATGTGCTTGAACACGATCTTATGATGATCACCATATCGCCAGTGTGTCGGGCCCCAACCGTAGAGGGCCTGAAGGGAGTCAGCCGTACGTTCCAGCGCGAGTTTTAAGAGAGCCGGGCCGTCTTCCCGTGCCGTCGTAGACTGCACGTCGAACCACGGGGAGGCCGGCTCGTCGCGCAACAGGCGGTAGAGAACCGGGGCACTCGGCTTGAGCCGGCCCTGGAACACCGGCTCGTCCCATGCGAGTGGCTGGAGGATGTGCATGAACTCAAAAAGAACGAGAGGCTCGGGCCTGTCGACTGAAGTTGTTCCGTCCCACGCGGTGAGCATAGCCCGCAGGGTATCGGCGCGGGGTGAGCGCGCGCCAGCCTGGGAGAGCAGCGGGACGAAAAGATCCCGCTGCACCGCGTGGACATCGGACTGGTACCGCTTGAAGTCATTCACGGTGTGCCGGGGCTTGCCGGAGAGCAGGGCGTCGATCCGCATGGAGCGAAAGACATCGCGCCAATCGTAGCCGAGATAAAAGGGGTATCCCTCCCCGACGGGTTCCTGATTGGTAGAAGTCAGATAGCCACTCTCCGGGTTGAATGCGTGCGGAAGCTGTTCGAAGGGGATCCGGCCCACCCATTCGCCTGCATCCGTGGTTCCATCCAGCAGCCCCTCCCCTGTTCCGGACCTGCGGATCGGTAGGTTTCCGGCTGAGCGGATGGCGATATTGCCCGCGACATCCGCATAGAGGATGTTCTGCATGGGCGCGTTCCAGTTTCGAATGGCTTGCTCGAATTCTGCGTGGTTGCGGGCGTGGTTCATGCCCCACAGGGCAATAAGGATCCGGTTTTGCTCGTGGCCCATCCACCGGATCGCTACGGCGCCTGTGTCGCTACGCAGCACCGGGCCGAAGTGGGCGTAATAAAGCGTGTCGACGACGGGGTCTGCACCTTTGACCCGGATGGTATCAGGCACGGCTTTCAGATCTCGCCACTGGCCTTCGTACCGGTAGCGGCGCCCGGAGGCATCCAGCTTGAGAGCATAGTGATCGATCTGGTCGGCTCCTGTGTTGGTGAACGCCCACCCGAGATAGTCGTTGTAGGCTTCGACAGGCAGGGGCGCGCCGGGGATCGTGACGCCGTAGGTGTTCATGGTCGGTGTGACCAGGTGAACCTCATACCAGATGGCCGGGAGCGACAGGTTCAGGTGCATGTCGCCGGCGAGGATCGGCGCGCCGGTGGCCGAGCGTTTTCCGCTGACGGCCCAGTTGTTGGAGCCTTTGCCGGGGATGAATCCTTCGGTGAGGGTGCCGAGCAGCTTTTTCTGCAAATCGAACCGGTCGGAGAGGATGGCGCGGGCGGCGGCAAATGGTGAATCCACCACTCCTGTATTCCCTTGCTTCGACAGGCTCAGGTCAGATTCCTGGGTAGGAGATGCAAACCACCCCCTGCCCTTCCTTTCCAAGGAGGGGAGTTTCCTATGATGCTGCGCTGAAAGATTGGTGCCAGGCGGGATGATGGGAACGGCGAGGGGGGCATGTTGGGGGTAGAGCTTTCGATATGCTTCGTCGCCAAGCCGGGACCGGAGCACTGCATAAGCAGCATCGTCAGAGCCGTACGTCAGGTCGAAGGTCATGTACTCCAGCAGGCGAAGGACGTCGAGGGGCGTAAAGGGGTCGGGTCTGTACCCGAGCAGGCGAAATTCGAAGGGGAGATCTTCGACCTCCAGCCCTTCCACGTAGGCATTCACGCCAGCGGCGTACCAGTCAAGCAACCGCTTTTCGACCGGGCTGGATGTTTCGATGCGTTCCAGATTGCGGCGCGCGCCCAGTTCCATGCCGGTCTGCCGCAAGTAGCGGTCTGTTTCGACCGCCTGCGGGCCCATGATCTCGGACAGGCGACCCGAGGCCACACGGGGCATAAAATCCATCTGGAAGAGCCGGTCGCTTGCCACCACATAGCCCATTGCCATGATGGCATCATGATCCGAGCGGGCGAAGATATGCGGCACACCGCGGGCATCTCGGATGACGTCGACGGGATGTTCCAGGCCACGGATCGTCAGGGACTGTTGCAGTGGGTGTGTGGCCAGACGGGCGGTGCGGTACAGGCCGTCGACCGGATCGAGCAGGGTGCCGACAGGTGGAACCCCGCCCACGCGGTGACTCAGCACATAGAGAAATGCTGCTGCGCAGCCGGCAGCGACCAGGATGCGGACGACATGCCGCATCATGGAGCCTCAATCGTTTTCAAGACACCCGCGTTCTGAGTAGCAGCCCGAGGCGGCTTCGCAAATTCTCCCCTGCGCTGCGCCTCGATGTCCTTCAGGAGTTCATCGGTCGCATTGGCGTAGTCGCGAGCGCCTCGGGAGTACGGATCGTGGTCGAAGGTCGTCGTTCCATCGGCATGCGTGGTGGACAGCGCCGTGTTCGTGCGGATCATGGTATGCATCACCAGATCCCCGTAGTTCTTCTTGAGGTACTTGCGGTAGGCGTGGTGGTTGCGTTTGCGGGCGTCGACCTGTGTGAGCAAGAAGAGTGGAGGGCCCAGCCCAGGGTTGAGCTTGTCCTGAACGAGCAGCACCGTCTGATACGTCTGTTCGGCACCGACGACCGGCTGGTATTCGGGCGTAACAGGGATGAGCACGTGCTCGCTGGCCACGAGGGCGTTCAGGCTGTAGACCGTGACCGCGGCTGCCGTATCGAACAGCACCACATCGTACTCTATTCCCTGCTCCAGCGCCTCTTTCGCCCACAAGACATCGGTGGGCTTGTTCAGCGAGCGCATGGCCTTGGTCAGGCTCGTCGACGAAGGAAGCAGATCGAAGCCTTTCATGTGCTGAACGGCCACGTCGCGCAGCGTCACCTTCGGATCGAAGAGCATCAGCGAGGACGCATCCTCGGCCGGTTCATCTACGCCCAGCGTACGTGTGAGGAAGCCCTGTGGGTCCAAGTCGATCACGAGCGTGCGGTGCCCGGTGAGTCCGAGTGCCGCCGCAATGTGGATGACCGAGGTGGTCTTGCCCGTTCCCCCCTTATGGTTACAGATCGTCAGCGTAATCATGTGTGCAAACCCACGAGCCAATACTACTAGTGTTTTCTAAATTACCGCCGGAGGGGAGCCCTGTCAACGGCAACACACCGGTTGCATCGCTTAAATGTTAATATCTGGCAGAGTAGTGACAGAATAACCTTTTCACCCGGCATGAGCACGGTTCCGCCGCATGATTCCATCAACATGTGTGCAGGGCATCATACATGGGTATCCGGGTGGAATTAACGGGAGGGAGGCTCTGTGCGTGCATCGCCGTTGCCCGTAGCGGCGGCCGTCATCTCAGAGGATGCCCTCAGAACCGTCAGCACACGGGGCCGCACCGGCAACCGCGTGCCCGGCGCGAGAGTAGTGCCCGGATTCCCCCGCCTGAACTCAGGTACGACGGTCCACATGGACGGATTCCCAGCCTCTCCCCGAGGGAGCCGAAAGCCGACGGGCCTCCTGTCGTTATTGAAGAGCATGAGAAACGTATGGTCGCGTAGGGGTTCACCACGGCGGTCGGTGCCCGCGATGCAATCGCCGCGGAGCAGGAGACCGAAGGCGCGAAGCGCAGGCTGGCGCCAGTCCTCAACTTTCATCTCGCGCCCATCCGGATGCCACCAGAGCGCATCCTTTGCACCGTTTGCATCCGGCTCCCCCACGAGGAAGTTGTGCCTGCGGAAGCTGACGTGCTGCTTTCTGAAAGCGATCATTTTCTGGACGAAGGCGAGGAAGCCGCTCTCCCGCTCGTCGAGCTGCCAGTCGTACCAGTTCGTCTCGTTGTCCTGACAATACGCATTGTTGTTGCCCCCCTGCGTGCGCGAGAGCTCGTCCCCTCCCAG
>DASSAV010000117.1:0-35725 GCA_035699265.1 Rhodothermales bacterium | reverse complement strand
TGCAGGTAGAGCCGGTGCTGGTGCTATCGGACGAGATCACGGAGGAGAACGTGGCGGACCTGCTGGGCGACGTGTCCGGCATCCTGGTGGCCCCCGGGTTCGGCGGGCGCGGCATCGAAGGGAAGCTAGAGGCCGTCCGGTACGCCCGTGAGAACGACATCCCGTTCTTCGGCATCTGCCTGGGCATGCAGTGCGCAGTGGTCGAGTTCGCCCGGAACGTCTGCGGCTGGTCGGACGCCCATTCGACGGAGTTCGACACAGAGACGCAGCATCCGGTGATCGACCTCATGACGGACCAGAAGGTAGTGACGGACAAGGGGGGTACGATGCGGCTCGGGGCGTACACGTGCCGCTTGCTGGCCGATACCCGCGTGCGGGACATCTACGGACAAGAGGAGGTACGCGAGCGGCACCGGCACCGCTACGAGGTGAACAACGTGCTGCGCTACCGACTGCTGGAGCACGGCATGATCTTCAGCGGGGTGAACCCGGACCGGGATCTCGTCGAAATCGTGGAGCTTCCGGAGAAGCGCTGGTTCATCGGCTGCCAGTTTCACCCGGAGTACAAGAGCACCGTGGGGCGGCCGCACCCGCTGTTCAGGTCGTTCGTCGCGGCGGCCGTGGCTCACGCGCGGGACAAGGATTTGATGAAGAGCCCGAAGCCGCCCCGGCGTCAGCGGCCGGTGCGGCTGGCGACGGCGAAGATGTAGGGGGAAACATACGTCTGCGGTCTAGGGCGCAGCATAGTTCCAACCAATAGACTACATCACGAAATTTCCGATCACTTTTGTACAGCTGCGCTCTCCTGTAGCGTCAATGCTGGGCGGCCGCACGGTCACAGATCCGAAATAGCTCTGCAGCCTGAATACGCTAGGAGCCCAGCCGCAAGAAAGTGGTCCTACTCGGTACGCAATGGCTATGGACATAGCTCTACCGCCATCCGCTTTACTAGGCAAGCAATTTATTAGGTTTTGCACTCATTTTGGCTCGCACTTGCGCCAAAAGTTAACAGGTCCATCAGCCAGGCATCACTTGTCTAACTTGCACTGATGGGCGATCCTCCCGCCTAGTTCCCAATGTGTAATAGATATTAGGCAAAGCTACTTGTGCATGAAGAGCTGTACGTTCAATATGGGTGTGGTCTTTCCGCCCCAGCTTCTTGGAAAAACTACGATTCGAGTATAACGCTCAGGTTGCAACGCTTTCCAATTTTCGGACGATCCTTACATCGCACGCTGAGGCTTACCCAGTGGCCAATCGAGGTGGAATATGGTGATATAGTAAAGGGCCTGCCAATTCCGTTAGGTTCTTGTCAAGGTATCTATTGCTCGCACATTCTAGAGCATTTACCGCTTAACGATTTGCGTAGAGCGCTTCTGAATACCCACAACCACCTTATCCACCAGGGGATATTTCGCTTTGTGATGCCGGATCTCCGTGCTCTTGCGCAAAGGTACATTGACAACCCGGACCATGACGCGGCCTTTCTTTTCATGCAGAGTTCCGGGTTGGGTCAGCGTGATTACGCAAGGGGCATTAGATCAAGCCTGAGACGGAGCCTGGCTAGCCCAAGCCATATGTGGTTGTGGGATTTTAAGTCTATCCAATCTGAGCTTGCACGGGTTGGTTTCACGCGAATACGGCGAGCTGAGTTCGGAGACTCAGAGGATAATCATTTTAAAGAGGTAGAGAGCGCGGCTAGATGGCACGGGTGTCTAGGTGTTGAATGTATTAAGCTGGGCTAGAGGCTGTTATGAACCATTTGAAATGGACGGTTTCAGAACGGCCCAGAACAGCCGATTCGTGATGGTCCGACCTGTTGTCTACCTCCGTGGCTCTTGGGAAATTTCGGCTGTGGGAGCCGAACCTGCGAAATCGTATCAGATTCGCATTGTTAAAGTTCGTAACAGCCTCCGCAGGAGATGAAGGTACTAATAAATGCACTCTCAACTGCTCCTGGTGGAAGTCTAACGCACCTTCTTGGATTGCTGGATGGGTTTCGTCAAGTAGGTTTTGCCCCGAATGTATCGATTGTGGCGAGTTATCCAGATACAGTTCATGCACTAGAGGCTAGGGGGTGGAACCCGATCACAACACGAGTCAAGGATCCGCTCAAGCGAGCATTCTGGGAGGCCCATTCCCTTCCACATTTGATACAATTTACTAATGCGGATCTTCTCTACTCTAGCAATTTCATGAGCTTGGGTGCCACATGTCCTCAGATAGTATATCACCAGAATGCCCATGTTTTTGCGCCATTCCGCCAAACCACGGACCCGAATAGGAAGACCCGATTTCTGATACAAAAGATAGCAGGGCGGTACACACTTAAAGCAGCAGATGCAAGCGTTTTTGTCTCAAGGTTTCTACGGGGGATGGCTGAAAAGGTAAGTTCTGCAACGAATGATCGCTTTTCAGTGATACCCTACGGGCTCGGAGGCGTGTATGTGCAGACCCTCAATCATACCTGGGCATTCAATCTACCGAGCTTTCGTCTCGCTGCTGTCCAGGCTCCGTTGCATCACAAAGACAATGAGACATTACTGCGTGCTTTCAAAGCTCTTTTGGATGCTCGCCCCGATCTCCCATGGGTACTATACATTGCAGGTTGGCTCGACTGGTCAGAGTGGAAGGAACGGGCGAGGGAGTTAGGGGTCGGGGAGAGAATAGTGTGGTGTGGATTTCTCAATGAACAGGCAGTTGCAGATCTGCTTTCTGGGTCAGATGCTCTTTTATTTACGAGCACGTTCGAGTCATTTGGGCTTCCAATTATAGAAGCCATGGCATGTGGATGTCCGGTTATCGCGACAAATACCTCGGCAATTCCCGAGGTAGCTGGTGGAGCGGCCGTTTTGGTACCCCCAAAATCTCCCGAGAGCATATCTCAGGCTATACTTCTGCTGTTGGAAAAGCAGGAATTGCGTAGAGATCTCATTTTACGTGGAAAACGTAGAGCACGAGATTTCTCCTGGTTGAAAGCTGCTGAAGAGCACATTTGCCTTTTTGAAAGAATGCTGACTCGTACTCGTCAAAAGGAACTTTCATGAAGAAGGTGAATCGGATGGATACCGTTCGATCTGATGCCGGATTATGAGAATTGAGGGGTTTTATCTCGTATAAATAGTACGGGCGTTAGAACCACGATGCCTACACAAATATCCGCGGAGGCCCTTAAGTGAATGTGAATTGTAAACCAACGAGATGTTCATGAAGTGCTTAATTACCGGTGGAGCAGGATTCATTGGTAGCCACCTTGCGGATTATCTTATTGCCAAAGGTCATGACGTACATGCACTTGACGACTTGTCGGCGGGAAGTATGGGCAATGTTGCACATTTGCTTTCAAATCAACACTTTAAGATCACGGTGGGTAGTGTACTTGACCCTCGACTATTCCGCCCTATTATGGCGAAGTGTGACCAGGTTTATCATTTAGCAGCTGCGGTCGGTGTTCGCCAGGTAATCAAGGATCGGGTTCGATCCATTCGCAATAATATACTCGCCACTGAGCGAGTGCTCGAATTGGCTGCCCTATACGGGAAAAAAGTATTCATTGCCTCAACCTCTGAAGTTTATGGCAAATTAATGCATAAGGGAGCTTCTGCCCAGGCTCTATGTGAGGAAGGAGACCGCATGATCGGACCTACTTCCGTTCCACGATGGGCATATGCCTGTACCAAAGCGTTGGATGAGTTCCTCGCACTCGCTTACCATAGAGAACAGGAGTTACATGTAGTTATCGGTCGCTTCTTTAATACTGTAGGACCCCGACAGACTGCCCGGTATGGGATGGTTATTCCTCGTTTCGTATCAGCCGCACTTACTGGCGCACCCCTCACCGTTTATGGAGACGGTACCCAGAAGCGATGCTTCTTGCACGTACATGATGCAACGCGTGCAATCACTGCTTTGATGGAGAATTCTGCTGCTGAAGGCGGGATCTTTAATATTGGGAGTAAAATTGAAATATCAATAAACGACTTGGCACAGAAAGTTCGGGCGTTGACTGATTCCAATTCAAAGATCGTGTATCTCCCGTACGAGCAGGTGTATGGTGGAGAGTATGTGGACTTATACAGACGAATTCCAGACCTTGTTAAAACGTGTGCGACAATAAACTGGGAACCTCGTATCCAACTTAGCGAAACTCTAAGGGAGGTTATTTCTTACGAGCGCGCGCGAAAACATATCATAGACAAGCTGGGGACCCATGCACCGCATCTTGTGTCTGCTTGATCGTTCATGATCGATGGCTGTGCCTGCCTAGGCGTCGACGGTATCATCGGTGCCGGATTTAATGCTTCTGATGCCACTGTGCCGCATATCATTAAGTGTGAGTTCTCATGCTTTTCCCCAATAACTCCCGGAGGGCATCCATCACTTCCGGAACTACGAGGGGTACGGTGGCGAAGGTGGCACCGGCGGCGAGGAGGCAGTAGGAGCAGAAGGCGCGGTGCTTGGTCCACTGGTCGATGGTAAGGCGGGCGGCCTGGGCGGTGTCGGCGGCTACTTTGGCGGCGAGGGCGATTGGGATCCAGGGGGTTCGCGTCGCCCGGTCCTTTCCGCCGGCGGCGGCCAAGACGGCGGTGGCGCTGTAGCTCAGGAGTCCGAGGGGTCCGTCCGGCGTCGAGAGCCATTCGAAGGACTGCCGGGAGGCATCGACCTTGTCTGCGTCCAGGTGGGGCAAGGGCGGCTCGGGCAGGTGGCGGAGGACGCCCATCTGGTACAGCGAGATGACGCCCATCGAGGCAGCAGCGGTGAGTGACAGGCAGAAGACGCCCCGCCGTTTGGAAAGGTAAGCGCCCGTACCCGTTCGGAGATCCCGGCTGACCCGTGCCGGCTTGATCGGATCCAGGGGTGCCAGTCCGTAGTCGTGCTGCTGCATGGAAGGGTTTTGGGTTGAAGGTCAGAAGGTCACCACCTGTCTACCCCGACGGGACGGCGTGGTTAGTCTTTGGTATAGGTGGATTCGGGGGTCGTGGAAAGCTTCAGGTGCTCGGGTTCTTTCTGAAAGAGCGATGCCCATCCGCCTCCGTACAGATATTTGGCCTCGCCTCGGACCAGGGCGAAGATGACGAGCAGAAAGCCGACGACCCGGTCGTCGATGCGGGGGGCGAGCTGGCTGTAGCCGAGCACCCAGGGCGCGATCAGCAGCCAGAAGCCGGCTACGACGTTGACCCAGCGGGTGCCGCGCGTGATGCTCCACATAGCGGTGATGGCGAACGTTGCGGCGATGGGGCCTACGATCCGGCTGTTTGTATTGGCGGCGCCCCCGTAGGCCAGCACGGCGGGGGCGGCCATCAGCCAAATGCCGAGCATGGCGTTGATGATCTGAGCCCACATGGTTTCAGTTAGCAGTTAGCAGTGAGCAATTAACAGTTGGCGAGTCGGGGAGAGAGACTACTTGTGTAGGTGCATAGGAGGGTAGGATTCGACATTCGCTCTCGTAGGTTCACAGACACGTAGTCTTGTCAAGTCCTTATCCTTTGTAGATACCAGCGGCCCCAGCATTGCGTTCGGGGACGGTTTCGGCCTGGGGTTCGGCGGTGCCCCAGAAGGCGCGCCATATGGAGCGGCCGTTGTGCTTTACCCGTTGCAAGTACTGGAGGCTGGCGAGCACCTCGTCCAGTGCCGGGCCTATCATGACGACGGATATGATGGCCGAGCAGAGGCACAGGGTACACCAGTGGCCGACGATCAGCGGCTGCGACATGACCAGCCCTATGCTCACGACACCGAGCGGCCCGACGGCCAGGCCGAACAAGAGGACGATCCACGGCATCTTCTGCCAGCGTCGTCTGGGTCCAACGGCCCCGCTCACCGCATCCATCAAATAGCCGAAGGCTCCCAATGCCGCATCCGGTATGGGCAGCATCCTCGATATACGAGAGGTCAGTACCTTCTCGGTGCCCGCGCCGAAAAATGGATCCCACACATGTGAAACCACATGGATCTGGTAGAGCGTCAGATAACTCGCGATCCCGAAGCCGACCAGGGCCACGCCCACGAGCGGCAGACGCTGGCCCCAAGACGAGGGATTATAGTTCCAACCGGGGGGGATGCTTGCTTCAGGCATGGGCCTGTGTCGGTGAATCGAGGAGCCTACGAACTTATGAGCCGTGGCACAGTGTTGTGCAGGCTATCAGTAGAATGAGGACACGCCCACACGTACTGTCGAATCGCGAGCGTTCTAATGCCTCGAGGCGATGAGGGTAGCGGCGAAGCTGGCGATGCCTGCGCCGGCCAGGGTGAGCCAGTGCTTGTTTTTTGCGGCCCATAGTTCCGGACTGAACGTGCGCGCGCGGCTATCGAACCGTCCGTGCGCTTCGTAGTCGCCCGGCACCGACTCCCAGAGGTTGCTGGGGCGGTTCGAGTCCTCCGGTTCGCTGGTCTGCTGGCTTTTGAAGCCGTGTTCCGCCAGGTAGTGGTCGGCATAGACCGGAACCAACTTATTCCCGAGGACGGCCTTCACGGTGGGGAAGCCGACGAGGATCTCGCGTTGGTGGTGGTGGGCGGCGTAGTAGATGGCGTCCGCGGCGACCTCCGGCTGGAAGATCGGCGGGACGGGCTGCGCCTTGTGCGGCAGCTTGCTCAGGACCCAGTCGAACTGCGGCGTGTTGAGCGCGGGCATCTGCACCATCGTGATCCGCACCGCGCTCTCGTTGTGCAGGAGTTCGGTTCGGATGGAGTCAAACATGCCCTCAATGGCATGCTTGCCCCCGCAGTAGGCAGACTGGAGGGGGATGCCGCGGTACGCCAGCGCGGAGCCCACGAGCACGATGGACCCGTGGTTGCGCGGGAGCATCCGCTTGAGCGCCGACATGGTGCCATAGACCTGCCCGTGGTAGACGACATCCGTCACGCGCCTGTATTCCTCGGGGGTGATTTCCGTGAACTGCGCGAAGACGGAGGTCATGGCATTGTTCACCCAAACGTCGATGGGGCCGAAGGCCTGTTCCACCTGTTCGGCGGCTGCCTCGACCTGATCGGCGAAGGCCACGTCGGTGGGAATCGCGAGCGCCTGGCCGCCCAGATCCTCCACCTCCTTCTTCGTCGCTTCCAGCCGTTCGTTTCCCCTGGCGAGGAGGCCAACGTGTGCGCCGTGCTGCGCGAACAGCCGGGCCGTAGCGCGTCCTACTCCCGCGCTTGCACCGGTGATGACCACGGTTTCGGGCGTGCTCTGTCCATCCTTCATGCGAGTCGTTATGATATGATAGCTGTTGGGAATGATCCCTCTTGATACACGCCGTCTGCCACAAGGGTTTAATACAGGACTGTAAAGATGTGGACTTGGCGCCGGGCGGGAGCCACGCCGGGACGTGTGGGCCTCTAGAAGTTATCCACAGGTGTGGATAAAGGTGGGGAAAAGTGGGGAGGATATGCACACTCGTGGATGAAATGTGAATCCCTGATTGGCATATCAGTTGGGTGGGGCTTTCATACACATTTCTAGAAGCGTACTGGGTCGCGGTGCCAGCCCGTGGAGGTGATACCGGGTATTTGGCAAAACGTGCTAAATCAGCCAGAATAGGCGATTTACAGCCCGGCAACCGAGAGGTTCATACGACATGGGTGGGAAAACCGGAAGGCTGGATCCTCGACGAGGCGAACGCTTCCCGCTCGCTTCAAAGCGTGTGGCGGTCTATGTGCACATGGTTACCACATACAAAACAACCGTTTAAATCTGCACTTTCCTGTTACGTTTTATCTTGACTTTAGGGGTAAAAGTCCTACCTTTGCGGTCGATATGTGGGGAAAAGTGGGGAGAGGTCCCTGCCGTGTTTGTCCCGCGTTCAACGTAGTGCACGATGGCTGGATTTAAAGGACAGGCTGAATATTCCGTAGACAACAAGGGCCGGGTGGCGATCCCGGCCAAGATGCGGAATGCCCTGAATCCTGGCGCCAAGGGTACGTTCACGATTACGAGGGGCTACGAGCAGTGCATCTTCCTGTACCCGCTGGACCACTGGGAGAAGATGGAGGAGGACATCCGGGGGCTGAACGCCTACCGGAGCGACACGCGCGATTTCATCAGGATCACGATGATGTGGGCGGATGAGACGCCACTGGACGGGCAGGGGCGGATCGCCATTCCGAAGGCGTTGCAGGAGTTCGCGGGTATCGGAGACAAGGCGATGATCCTGGGTGCTTTTGACCATATAGAAATCTGGAACCCCGCCACGTTCCAGCGGCACCTCGACGAGCAGACGGGTGACTACGAGCAGTTGGCGGAGCGTGTGCTGGGGAATGAACCGGGATGATCCTGCGCGTGCGGATTCGGGCGACCCGCGGCGGTACGCCACCGAGTTTCACGCGCCTGTTCTTTACAAGGCTGTAATCGAAGGTCTGGTAACCGACCGCTCCGGCGTTTACGTGGACGGCACACTGGGCGGGGGCGGCCATATGGCCGCTTTGCTCGAGGCGCTGGACGCGGACGCGCTGGTGGTGGGGATCGATCAGGATGCGGATGCCCTGGCCGAAGCGCAGGTACGCCTGGCGAAGGCGCTGGGGGAAGGTCGTGTGCTGCTGCTGCACGGCAACTTCGGCGACGCCGAGCGCCTGCTGAAGGACACAGGCATCACCGAAATCGACGGCATGCTGTTGGATCTGGGGATTTCGTCGCATCAGATCGACGTGGCGGAGCGGGGGTTCAGCTACATGGCCGAAGGCGGGCTGGACATGCGGATGGACCGGCGGAGCGGGCTCACGGCGGACGAGATCGTGAACCGCTGGAGTCCTGCCGAACTCCGGCGCGTGCTGCACGACTACGGCGAGGAGCCGCGGGCAGGACGTATCGCACGGGCCATTGTGGCGGCGCGCCCGATCGCGTCCACGGCGGAGCTGGCCCGGCTGGTGCGGGGGCAGGTTCGCCAGCAGGACGAGGTAAAGACGCTATCGCGCGTCTTCCAGGGGCTGCGGATCGCAGTAAATGGTGAGCTGGAGCGGCTGGAGCAGGCACTGGCGGCGGGGTTGCATCTCATCCGGCCAGGTGGGCGGATGGCAGTGATCAGCTACCACTCGCTTGAGGACCGACGGGTTAAGCGGTTTTTCCGGTACGGCAACCTGGAAGGCGAGCCGGTACACGACTTCTATGGCAACCTGTTGACCCCGTGGCGCGAGGTGGCGCGCAAGCCGGTCGAGCCTGGCGAGGAGGAGAAGCGGGTGAATCCGCGCTCCCGCAGCGCGCGGCTTCGGATCGCAGAGCGGCTGGACTTCGAGCAGTGACGATTTTCAAAGAGGGGAAGCAAGCACAATAAAGGCTGAGTTGATGAATCGGGAGGGAGTGTAAAGACATGCCGTTGACTGACGTAAAGCCGATGCGGAACATGGCGGGAGCACGCGCGGGTGTAGGCACCCGGCGGGAGGCGGCAGACCGTCCGGGCAAACGCATCTTCCGCCTGGACAGGCACGAGGGTGCGACGGCCGCACCGCCTGTGGCGACGCGCACCTCCGGCATGGCCGGTCGGCTGCCGACTTGGGGTGAGCTCAGCAGTGCGGCGGGGTCGGGGCGGGTGGCCCGGGCGCGGGCAAATGCCTTCGTGGAGTCCATTTCCACGCGGCAGTTCGTCATGATCGTGCTGGTACTGGCGACGGCCCTGACGCTCTACATCGGGCACGTGCAGGCCACCCAGGACATCGCTTCCGAGCTGCAGCGGCTCAAGCGCGAGAATCTCCGGCTGCACCTGCGCTACAACCGCCTGAAAGGTGAGTTCGACGGGGCGACCGGGCCGGCGGTGATATACGAGCGGGCCGCGTCGCTCGGGCTTGAGGAAGGCTATGCGTTCGGGCCGACGATCGTGATACCGGGTGCCGAGGAAGAAGAGGGCTTACGAGACTAAGAATCTACGAGCATACGCAGGGGACGAGGGACCTACGAGGTTACGTACCTGCACAGGTGGAAGCATAAACAGGTATACACGGGGCGGGGTGGTTTGCCCGGCTCCGGTTGAAGGCAAGAGCAAGCAGGAGAGGAGAAGGGATCGTGGATATAAAGGGGCAAATACTGGCGCGGACGTACGTGGTGCTGGTGGTGCTCTGCGTCCTGCCCGGACTGGTGGTGATGCGCGTTTTGCACATCTACCTGGACCAGGGGGAGGAGCTGCGAGACATAGGAGTACGGCAGGCGAGTTCGTACCAGGTGATTCCGGCCATGCGCGGCGCGATCCTGGATCGACAGGGACGCGTGCTGGCGGTCAACACCGGCCGGTACGACCTCGCCCTCGATCCCAAAGTGGAGGGATTCGAGGAGGAGCAGGGGACGTTCTTTGACAAATTGTCGAAGCTCACCGGAAGCCCGGCGTCGCATTACCGGCGGCTGGTGCAACGGCGTGCGAGCCCGAACTACGTGCTCCTCGTGCGCGATCTGAACGAGGCGCAGAAGGAAGTGGTGGACTCCTGGGACGTGCCGGGTGTGTTGCTGACGCCGGAGTTCGGCCGCCGGTACAACTACGGGCAGACGGCGGCCCACATCCTGGGGTACGTCGGCGCCGACGGCAAAGGCCTGGCAGGCATCGAGATGCAGTACGACCGGTACCTGCGCGGAGAGCCGGGGCGCCGGGCCGTCAAGCGCGATCGGCTCGGGCACATCAAGGCATTTGTCGGCGGATCGGTCGTTGAGCCGCAGAACGGTGAATCGGTGGTGCTGACCATCGATCTGATCCGCCAGACCATTCTGGAAGAAGAGCTGGCGCGGGGCATGGAGGAGACGAAAGCCAACTGGGGCACCGCCATCGCGATGGACCCGCGCACGGGGGCCATTCTGGCCCTGGCGAACATGCCGACCTACGACCCGAACCGTCCGGGCGACTACCGGACGGCGGCGCGTCGCAACCACGCCATCACGGACCAGATAGAGCCAGGCTCGGCATTCAAGATCGTAGCCGCCGCCGCCGCCCTGGACAAAGGCCGCGTGTCCCTGCACGAGCAGATCGATACGGGCCCCGGCTACCTCATGGTAAACGGGCGGATGCTCCGGGATTCGCACCCCCTCGGGGTGGCGACGTTCGAGGAGATCATCGCGGAGTCCAGCAACATCGGGTTCCACCTGATCTCCGAGCGGCTGGATCCAGGCTCCTTTTACCGGTATGCGCGTGCGCTCGGATTCGGGCAGCCTACCTGGATCGACCTTCCGGGTGAAACGGCGGGTGTGCTGAAGCGGCCATCCGAATGGAGCCGCAGCACGCGCTCGGCCATGAGCCGTGGCTATGAGGTCGCGGTGTCGCCCCTCCAGATCTTGACCGCCTACTGCGCCCTGGCGAACGGGGGTATTCTACCCCACCCGCACGTCGTCTCCGAACGGCGCGACGTGACGGGCCGCACCGTGTGGAGGGCGCCGCGGGATTCGGTTCGGCGGGCCTTCAAGGAGGAAACTGCGAAGAAGCTGATCCCGGCTTTCGAGATGACGGTCGAGGACGGCACGGCGAAGCGGGCGCAGATCGCGGGGCTGCCGATTGCGGGCAAGACCGGGACGGCGCAGAAGGTTGAAAACGGGCACTATGTCAGCGCGCACCGGACGACGTTCGTAGGTTTCTTCCCAGCGGATGACCCGCAGGTGGCCCTGGTTGTGGTGCTGGACGCCCCGAAGACGGCCGTCTTCGGCGGTACGGCTTCCGCCCCGATCTTCCAGCGCATCGCCAGCCGGTGGATTGGGACCTTCCCGAAGATCGCTGAGCGGCTTGCCCCGACGGCGCCCCTGCCGACGTGGCAGGCGTCGGTCATCCCCGATACGAAGGGCCTGCCCTCGGCGGTTGCGGCGGACCGGCTGCTCGCGGCGGGGCTGCAGGTAGCCGCTCCGGTCCGGGGCGGCAAGATCGTTGACCGGCAGGTTCCAGCCGCCGGGACGCGGTCGGACTCCTCCACGGTGGTGCGGCTCTGGGCCGCCGCGTCGGCGGACTCGCTGAAGATGCCGGATCTGACCGGCCTGAGCGCACGGGAGGCTTCCTTCTGGCTGGCAAGCCGGGGGGTGCCCTACAAAATTGACGGAACGGGCCGCGTCGTAGACCAGTCGCCGGCGGCGGGTGAACCGCTCCCACGGCTGGCAACGATTGCGTGCCAGTGAAACAAAGCAATGGCAGACAGCAATATGGGATGGGCGTGGACGAACCGACACGCGACGAACTGGCAGGCTCGCCCGCAGAAAACGGGTGCCAACGACTTATTGCTGACACGACGCTGCCATGATGCAACTACATGCTCTGCTGGCGCGGCTCGAACGGGAAGGACTCGTTCGCGCGATGCAGGGGAGCTTCGACGATAGGACTATCGAACGTCTGGCCCATGACAGCCGGGCGGTCGGGCCGAACACACTGTTTGTCGCCATCCGTGGCGAGAGGGTGGACGGCCACCTGTTCATTGACAAAGCTGTTAAAAACGGAGCCATCGCCGTGGTGTGCGAGACGGTGCCGGAGGGGATCGACCTCTCCGGCACCGCGCTCGCACAGGTAACGGACGCGCGGGCCGCCCTGGCCGAACTGGCGGCCGCCAATTACGGCGACCCCTCGCAGGAGCTGCGGATGGTCGGCGTGACGGGCACGAACGGCAAGACGACGATCACCTTCCTGGTGCACCGCGTGCTCACGTCGCTGCTCGGGAAGACAGGTCTCATCGGCACCATTGCGACGCTGGTGGACGGCGCCCGGGTGGAGGCCAGCATGACCACCCCGGATACGCTGGACATCAACCGGCTGCTCCGCCAGATGGTGGATGCCGGATGCAAGGCCTGCGCGATGGAGGTCTCTTCCCACGCGCTGCACCAACAACGTGTGCGCGGCATCGACTACGACGTGGCGATCTTCTCCAACCTGACGCAGGACCACCTCGACTACCACAAGACGCTCGACAACTACCTGGCTGCCAAGAAGCTGCTCTTCGACGGGCTTTCGGCCAATGCGACGGCGCTCTACAATATTGACGACCCCTCCGGGCCGAAGATGGTACAGGACACGCGCGCAAAGGTCGTCTCGTACGGCCGCTCGCTGGGGGCCGACATCCGGCTCGACGTGCTGGACAATGGGCTGAACGGTTTGCGCCTGCGCATCGACGGAATCGAGCGCACATTCAGGCTGGTGGGCCTGTTCAATGCCTACAACCTGACCGCCGCCTACGGCGCCGCGCGGGCACTCGGGCTCGGATCTGAACAAGTGCTGGACGTTCTGGCCGAAGCCAGTCCAGTACCGGGCCGGTTCGAGCAGTTGACGTTCGCCGGGGGAACGACCGTGATCGTGGACTACGCCCACACGCCGGACGCGCTCGAAAACGTCCTGCAAACCATCCGGGACACGAAGCCGCAGCAGGCGGCGCTATGGTGCCTCTTCGGATGCGGCGGCGACCGGGACGTCACGAAACGGCCAATCATGGCGCGCGTCGCCGAACGCTACGCGGACCACATGATCGTGACGAGTGACAACCCTCGCACCGAGCAACCCGGAGCTATCATGGAGGACATACGGCAGGGACTGGAACGCCCGGCTGGCGCCACGTGGATCGTGGACCGCCGAGAGGCCATCGGCTGGGCGGCGGAGCACCTCAGACAGGGAGACGTTCTGCTGGTCGCCGGGAAAGGACACGAGACCTACCAGATCGTCGGAACGGAGAAACGACATTTTGACGATCACGAGGAGGTAGAGCGAGCCTTCGGTGCGCGCGCCTGACCACCCGATCCTGCAATCTTCGGCCAGGATGATTCGACTTTGACGATTCGATTTTGGATTTTCAGATCCCGACACCCGGCATCATCAGGCACGCAGACTGATTCACCATCCCGGACCGCCCTCCGCACGGGCACCGGCCATCACCATACCTGAACCGAGGGCATGCTCTACTACTTGTTCAGCTACCTGGAGCGAACGTTCCAGCCGCCGGGGTTTCAAGCGTTTCAATTCATCACCGTCCGGGCTGCCCTGGCCGCGATGACCGCACTTGTCATCGCGCTTTTCTTCGGGCGCAATATCATCGAGTGGCTGGAGCAGAAGCAACTGGGCGAGCGGGTTCGCGAGGGCGAACAGGCGGGCGCGGTGAGCCATACGCACAAGGCCGGCACGCCGACCATGGGCGGCATTATCATCCTGCTCTCCATTACGATTGCCACGTTGCTGTGGGGTGCCATCGCCAACCCATACGTCTGGCTCGTGCTGCTTTCGACCGTTTGGATGGGCGCCGTCGGATTCACGGACGACTATATCAAGACCGTCAAGAAGAACAAGAACGGCCTCCCTCCCCGGTCGAAGATCATCGCCCAGGTCACGCTGGGCCTGTTCGTCGGGACGTGTCTCTACTTTCTGCCGGAGTTCCACGCCTTCCGCACGTACACGTCGCTCCCCCTCGTGCCGGACGGGCGCATCGACTATTTCTTCTTCAGGGATCTGGCGGGCGGGATCGACCTGGGCTGGGTGGTCTATATCCCGGTGGTCGTTTTCATCATCACGGCGGTTTCCAACGCGGTGAACATCACGGACGGTCTGGACGGGCTTTGCACCGGCGTAACGGCGTTCGTGGCGGCAGGCATTCTGGTGCTGGCCTACATCTCCGGCAACGCAATCTGGTCCGGTTTCCTCAACGAGATGTACCTGCCGGGCGCGGGTGAGTTGACTATTTACGCTGCGGCCATGTCGGCCGCCTGTTTCGGGTTCCTCTGGTACAACGGGTACCCGGCGTCCGTTTTCATGGGCGATACGGGCTCGCTAGCACTGGGTGCGGGTGTCGCCGTTTCCACCCTGGCGATTCGGAAAGAGCTGTTGCTTCCCCTACTCGGAGCGGTCTACTTCATGGAGACCCTGTCGGTGATCATCCAGACGAGCTACTTCAAGTACACGAAGCGAAAGACCGGGACCGGCAAGCGGGTTTTCCGCATGGCCCCTCTGCACCACCATTACGAAGCGGGTGGCCTGCACGAGTCCAAGATCGTGATCCGGTTCTACATCATCACGTTCGTCACCATCGTCGCCGCGCTGCTGTCGCTGAGGATCCGGTAGACAGGCATGGTTGAAGGTTGGAAAGTTGAAGGTTGAAAGTTGTCGCGTTGAGGAATGGAGGGGCAGACTACTTTAGCATCACGCGCTATGACACCGGAAGAGGTAGAGGGAAAGCGAATTACGGTCGTGGGCGCCGCGCGGAGCGGACTGGGGGCTGCTCGCCTGCTCTCCAGGGCCGGCGCCACGGTCTTTCTTACGGAGAGAGGCGAGCTGGGCGACGCGGCGCGCATCCTGCTCAATGAAGCCGGGGTGCATCACGAATCAGGCGGGCATAGCGCCCGGGCGCTGGACGCCGACTTCTTCGTCATAAGTCCCGGCGTACCGTCGTCGAGCGAGTTGGTGCAGGCCGCGTTGGCGGGCGGCCTTTCGGTCTTCTCTGAGATCGAGGCCGCGTCCTGGTTCTGCCGCGCCCCAATCATCGCCATCACTGGTTCGAACGGGAAGACCACGACTACGAGCCTGACCGGCTACCTGTACAAGAACACCGGGCGCAGCACCCTCATTGCCGGCAACATCGGCTTCCCATTCTCGGATATCGTGTGGGAGAGCAAGCCGGAGGACGTGGTGGTGCTAGAAGTGTCGAGCTTCCAACTCGACCACATCGACACGTTCCGGCCCAGGGTGAGCGTGCTGCTCAACATCACGCCCGACCACCTGGACCGCTACGACCACGACTTCGACAAGTACGCCCGGAGCAAATTCCGCATCTTCGAGAATCAGAAAGACGACGACGTGCTGATCTACAACCACGACGACGCCCTGGTACAGGAACACGTGGGCCGGTTTGCCGAACGGAGGCCCGTCAAAGCCTGGGGATTCAGCCAGTACGAGGAGGTCGAGCAAGGCGCATTCCTGCGTGGCGACACCATCGTCCTTCGAACCGATGGGCGGGAGGATGTGCTCCTGCGTGTGGACGAACTGGCCCTTCGGGGTGAACACAACGTGTATAACTCGATGGCCGCCGCCGTCGCGGGCCGTGCGCTGGAGGCAAGCCTCGACGTCGTTCGAGAGAGCCTGTCTACCTTCGCGGGTGTGCCGCACCGGCTGGAGTTCGTCCGGGAGCTGGATGGCGTGCGCTACGTGAACGACTCGAAAGCGACGAATGTGGACGCGGTGCGATATGCCCTCGGCAGTTTCGACGAGCCGATCGTCCTGATCGCGGGCGGCAAAGACAAGGGGAACGACTACGGTCCGATCCAGCGACTCGTCGAAGAACGCACGCGGGCGGTGATCGCCATCGGGGAAAGCTCGGACAAGGTCATGGCCGAATTGGGCCGGGTAGCCCCCCGAGCCGAACGCGCGGCGTCAATGGAAGAGGCCGTCCGAAGGGCCCGTGATCTGGCCGAACCGGGGGACGTGGTGCTGCTGAGCCCCGCGTGTGCCTCGTTCGACATGTTCAACAACTACGAGCACAGGGGCGAGGTGTTCAAGGGAATCGTCCAGTCCCTGTAGGCCGAATCCGAGCGTAGCTTTTTCGTTTTGTTTGAAGCCGACTTTTATTGTTTGTAAGGCTCTGGAAATAAAGTATTTTGGCCATTCATATCAGCTCTGGCCTTGAGGTCTGCAGAGCATCGCGCTCGTCTGAAGCATCCGGAGCGCTAAACCGAAGTGAGAACCAGCGACATGTCGAAGAAGAAGCCGGTTGAAGGCAAAGTGAGCGTTATGGCGCCGGCGGACCGGTACATCGTCTGGTCCGTGCTGGCGCTTGCGGCGATGGGCGTGGTTGCGGTGTACAGTGCGATTGCGTTCCTGGCAGAGACGAAGTCCGGCGGCGACACCGAACGGTTTCTGCTGAAGCACCTGCTGCGGGTCGGGCTTGCGTTCGGGTTCATGGCGGTATTCAGCGTAATCCGCTATCACACGCTGGCCCGGTTCAGCAAGGTGGCCCTGATCGTCTCCCTGGCGCTGCTCGTGCTGGTCCAGATTGCAGGCGTTGCCTCGGGCGGCGCCGTCCGCTGGCTGCGTATCGGCGCCATCGGCTTCGAGCCCTCCGACCTGGCCAAGATCGCACTCGTCCTCTACACGGCCGTGCTGCTGACGCGGAAGCAATCGTACATCAAGAACTTCTCGCGGGCGTTCGTGCCGCTCTTCGTATGGATCCTGGCGACGGTGGTGTTGATCGGCATGGAGAACCTCTCCACGGCGGCCCTCATCCTGATGACGACCGTGCTCATGTGCTTTGCGGGGCGCGTGAACCTCTTGCACCTGGGAGGTATGGCCGTCATCGGCTGTTTGCTGGCGTATTCACTGCTCCTGGTTTCGCCCGGGCGCGCCGCGCGCGTGGAGTCGTACCTGGGCGTTAAGCTCTTCCCGAACACCGAAGCGGCGCACGTCTTCAGCGATCAGGCCGAGGGTTATCAGGCGCAGCAGGCACGCATTGCCTTCGCCATGGGCGGACTTACCGGGGTCGGCGCGGGGAAGAGCACCCAGCGCGATTTTCTTCCAGCGCCCTACAACGACTTCATTTTCGCCATCGTGGCAGAAGAGTATGGAATGATCGGAGCGTTCGGGCTGCTGGCCCTCTTCATCGTCCTGCTGTTTCGGGGCTTCATGCGCATCGCGCGCCACGCGCCGGATCCACTGGGACTATTTCTGGGCGTCGGGTTCACGACACTGCTCGTACTGTACGGTTTCGTCCACGCCGGGGTGGCCTGCGGGCTCTTCCCCGTCACCGGCTTGCCGATGCCGTTCGTTTCGTACGGTGGCACCTCACTGATGGCGACCGGCATCATGGTCGGCATTCTGCTGAACATCTCGCGCCACGTGAACGTGCACGCGGATCTCCAGGCGACGCCGGTAGCAGGGCAACCAGTCGCAGCATAAAGGATACCTAGGGGCCATGACGCAGGTCATTCGGATTTTGATGGCGGGGGGCGGCACGGGCGGGCACGTGTACCCGGCCATCGCCATTGCGGACGCCATCCGGCGGCTGGATCAGCGCACAGCCATCGAGTTCGCGGGGACGCAGGACCGCATGGAATGGCAGGCCGTGCCGAAGGCGGGCTATGCCATCCATCCGATTACGGTCACAGGGTTCCAGCGGCGGCTTACCGCCCGCAATCTGGCGTTTCCATTCAAGCTGCTCTCGGGGTTTATGCAAAGCTGGAATCTCATCGGCGCCTTCGATCCCGACGTCGTGGTCGGGACGGGCGGGTACGTTTCCGGTCCGGTCTTGCTCTCGGCGAGCCTGCGCGGGCGCCCCATCGTGATCCAGGAGCAGAATGCCTTCGCCGGGGCGACCAACCGGATGCTGGCAAAGCGGGCCACACAGATCCACGTAGCCTTTCCCGAAGCCGAGCGGGCCTTCCCGAAAGAGAAAATCATGCTTTCGGGCAATCCGACACGAAAGGAATTGCTGAACGTGGACGGGGCGGCGGCACGGGCCTACTACGAGGTGCCGGAGGGTGCGGACGTCCTGCTGGTCTTCGGCGGCTCGCTCGGAAGTGCGGCCCTCAACGGGGCCGTGCAGCGCCGTCTGGACGAGTTGCTGCAAAGCGAGAAGCTCTACGTCATCTGGCAAACGGGTTCACAGTATTACGTGCGGGTCAAGGCACAGGCGCCGGAGCATCCGCGCCTGCGCCTGCTCCAGTACATCGACCGGATGGATTACGCCTACGCGGCTGCGGATCTGGTGTTGTGCCGCGCGGGCGCCATCACGTGCAGCGAATTGATGGTGACGGGGACACCCTCCATCCTGGTACCCTCACCGAATGTGACAGCGGACCATCAGACGAAAAACGCCCGGAGCATGGAAACCGCTGGGGCTGCACTGCTGCTACCGGAGGCGGACCTGGACGATCAACTTGTGCCGTTGGTGACGGGGCTTATGCGCGAACCGGAGCGCCGCCGGAAGATGAGCGAAGGGGCGTTGCGCATTGCAAAGCCGGATGCCGCCGAAGAGATTGCAAGGCATGTTTTGAGACTGGCGGGATGGCAAGAACAACCGTAGAGGCGCGAGAACTCGCGCCTCTACCAGACCACGAAATTCGATATAGATATAGATGCTAGAACGACGCAGGCAACCGTTTCTCGGACGCATCCGGAACATCCATATGGTGGGCATCGGCGGCATCGGGATGAGCTCGATCGCCGAAGTGCTGCTGAACAGCGGGTTCCGGGTCTCCGGGTCGGACATGAAGAAGACAGACGTAACCGACCGGCTCGAATCGCTCGGCGCGGTGGTCTACGAGGGCCACGCGGCGGAGCAGGTGAACGGCGCCGACGTAGTCGTCTATTCCTCGGCGGTCAAGCCGCAGGTGAACGCCGAGACAGTCGAGGCCGACCGCCAGCGCATTCCGCTCATCCCCCGTGCGGTCATGCTGGGCGAACTGATGCGCGTGAAGTATGGCATCGGCATCGCGGGGACGCACGGCAAGACCACGACGACATCGATGACCGGCCTGGTCGTGACCGAGGGCGGCTTCGACCCTACGATCATCGTGGGCGGGAAAGTCATCGTGTTCGGATCCAATGCGGTCGTCGGCGAGGGCGACATCATCGTCATCGAAGCCGATGAATACGACCGGACGTTTCTCCGACTGACCCCTTCCCTGGCGGTCATCACAAACGTCGAGGCCGACCACCTGGACACCTATCAGGATCTCGAAGACATCAAGCGGGCGTTTCTGCAGTACGCCAACGCCGTCCCGTTCTTCGGCGCCGCCATCATGTGCCTGGACGACCAGCACGTGCAAGAGATCGTCGGGCAGGTAGACCGCCGGGTCGTCACTTACGGTACGTCGCGGCAGGCGGAGATCCGGGCGGAGAACATCGATCAGGTGGGGCTCAAGACGCGGTTCATGGTGGTCCAGGGCGGAACGGAGCTCGGCGTGGTGGAATTGCAAATGCCGGGCCTGCACAACGTGCGCAATGCCCTGGCGGCCATCGCCGTGGGCCTGGAGCTGGAGATCGAGTTCCCGAAGATCCAGGCGGCCCTGGCCAAGTTCTCGGGCGTACAGCGGCGCTTTCAGCAAATCGGTGAGGTGGATGACATTCTGGTGCTGGACGACTACGCGCACCACCCGACCGAGGTCGCCGCGACCCTACAGGCCGCCAGTTCCGGTTTCCCGAACCGGCGGATCGTGGCGATCTTCCAGCCGCACCTGTATTCCCGCACGCGCGATTTTCAGGTCGAGTTTGCCCGGGCATTCTTCAATGCGGACGTCCTCGTTCTCACCGACGTGTACGGCGCGCGCGAAGAGCCGCTTGCAGGGGTCGACGGCCAACTGATAGCGGACCTGGCCCTCCGGTACGGCCATCGGGACGTGCATTACGTGCAGGACAAAGAAAACTTGCCGGAGTACGTCGCCAGTCTCGTGAAAGCCGGAGACACCGTCATCACGATGGGGGCCGGCGACATCTGGCGGTATGGACAACGTTTGCTGGAAAAGCTGCACGAGTGAGGCAACCATGATGGGGAGGAAGCGAACGGTTCAGAAGCTGCTACGCCTGGCGGTTTTCGCCGGCGTAATAGCCGTCGCATGGGGCGGGGCTGTGCTGGGGTGGCGGTGGAAAGAGAACGCGAAATGCGAGCGCATCGAAGTGCTCGGTGCGGTGCATGCGGATCGGCAGCGCCTGCTCGATCTGGCCCGCATCCAGGTCGGCATGTCGCTGTTCGACATCGATCCGGTGCTCACGGCCGACCGCGTCCGGCGGCACCCGTGGGTGAAGCAGGCTATGGTCGAGCGCGTTCCGACGGGCACGGTGCGCATCCGAGTGACGGAGCGCGTGCCCGTCGCGGAAGCCCTGTCGCCTACGGGCGCCCCGGCCTATTTCCTCGACGATACAGGCGTAAAACTGCCGATTGTAGAGGATGCCGCCTACGACGTCCCGCTGATTCGCGGCATCCGGACGTCGGAGGAAAAGGCGCCGGCGGTTGGGAATGCATCCGTGCGGGCGCTTCTGGCGAGCCTTGCGGGATTGCTGCCCGAGACCAATGCGGTGCTGTCCGACTTCGAGTTGCAGCGCTCTGGCGACATCTTATTGCACACGACCCCCATCGACGCGCGCGGCTCGATGCTAGTGCGGCTCGGCAAGGGCGACTACACGGAAAAGTTGAAGAAGCTTGCGGCGTTCTGGCAGCAGGCTGTTCTTCCGCAACCAGAGAAGACGTTCGCCTGGATCGACCTCCGTTTTAACGGCCAGATAGTGACACAAGAAGAAGTCAGTAGTCCGCCATCGGTGGAGAGCAGTCACATGCGGCTTGCACGTGACGATGAGCCAGCGCCATCAGCCGGCCACTGACAGCGGACAACAAACATATAATGAAATGAACGAGCGTATCGTCGTTGGAGTGGACATCGGCACCACGAAGGTGTGCGCCGTCGTCGCGGCTGCGGACGGCTCAGATCGTATCAACGTCCTCGGGGTAGGCGTGGCCGAGTCCGAAGGGATTAACCGAGGGGTCGTCGTCAACATCGACAAGACGGTGGCGGCGGTGAAGGAGGCTGTTCACGAGGCCGAGCGGGCTGCGGGCGTCTCCGTCCGCCGCGTGATCGTCGGCATCGCGGGCGACCACATTCAGAGCTTTCAGAGCCGGGGCGTCATTACCATCTCCAACCGGGACGGCGAGATCACTCAACGTGACGTGGACCGCCTCATCGAAGACACCATGCACGTGGCGATGCCTGCGGACCGTGAGATTCTGCACGTGATACCGCAGGAGTTCATCGTAGACGGCCAGGACGGCGTAGCCGACCCGGTGGGCATGAGCGGCGTCCGCCTGGAAGCAAACGTGCACATCATCACGGGCCTGGTATCTGCCGCCAAGAACATCTACCGCTGCATCGAGCGAGCGGGGTATGAAGTCGCCGACATCGTGTTGGAGCCGTTGGCGTCGTCGTACGCCGTACTGCACCCGGACGAGAAAGAGGTCGGCGTGGCGCTCATCGACGTCGGCGGCGGGACCACCGACATCGCCGTTTTCGAGGACCACACCATCCGGCACACCGCCGTGATCGCCGTGGCCGGGAGCAAGGTGACAGACGATATCCGGCGCGGCCTCGGTGTCATGCGCGACCAGGCTGAGAAGCTGAAGTGCAAGTTCGGCAGCGCCCTGGTGGACCTCGTCAGCACGGATGACGAGATCGCCATCCCGGGGCTGGGCGGCAGGCCGGAGAAGACGATCAGCCGCAGCACGCTCGCGCAGGTCATTCAACCCCGTATCGAGGAGATCCTGGAGATTGCGGCCATTGAGATCAAGCGCAGCGGATATGCGCGGCACCTGGCGGCAGGGATCGTGCTGACGGGCGGGGGATCATTAATACCGGGGACGGCGGAGTTGGCAGCGGAAGTGCTCGGCATGGAGACGCGCATGGGTACGCCGATGGGCCTGACGGGCGGCATGGTCGAGGAAGTTACCGACCCCAAGTTCGCGACGGCCGTGGGGCTGGTTTTCTACGGCCTCCGGCCGGAGGTGCTCGGGCAGCCGGCCTTCGGCGACATGGGCGAGCGGCAGCTCCCGCAGGAGAAAGCCCAGCTACCCCAAAATGGCGAAACTACTTTTACACGAATCGCCGGGCGAATGAAAGCCTGGTTCGACGAACTATAAGCTTCGCGAGCCGAGGAAACGAAGCGTCTACGAGACTAAGAGATTGGTTTTCAGACAAAAGGCCAGCGACTTCTATGCTCCAAGTCTCCTCGATTCCAAGACTCCTCGGCCCAACAGACACAAGATACTCCGCCGGGCCTGCTCAGTCCGGCTTTGACAGGCACCCTACAAGTTTGCACCACACGGGAGGGACACATGAACTTTAGTGAAATCAGCTCGCGGTTCTCGTTCGACGACGATTCGAGCGACGAGGCCAGGATCTGCGTCGTCGGCGTGGGCGGGGGCGGCGGCAATGCCATCAACAGCATGGTCGCGCGCGGCATTCATGGCGTCGAGTTCATCGCCATCAACACCGACGCGCAAGCGTTACAGGCCAACAAGGCGCCGCACAAGCTTCAGGCAGGCAAGAACCTGACCAAAGGCCTCGGCGCCGGCGCGCGGCCCGTCATCGGCGCCGAAGCGGTCGAGGAGAGCCGCGACGACATCGAACAACTCCTCAGGGGGTTCGACATGGCCTTCATCACCGCCGGGATGGGCGGCGGTACGGGCACGGGCGGCGCACCGGTAGTCGCCGCCATTGCCCGGAAGCTCGGCATCCTCACGGTCGCCATCGTCACGCGGCCGTTCGACTGCGAGGGGCGCAAGCGCGAGAAGATGGCGCGGGAGGGCATCGATCTGCTCAAAGAGCACGTCGATACGCTCATTGTTATCCCCAACGAGCGCCTGCTGGACATCGCAGAGGCCAACACCAGCCTCATCGAGGCCTTCTCGACGGTCGATGACGTGCTCTACAACGCGACGCGCGGCATCAGCGACCTCATCACGGTGCACGGCCTCATCAACCTCGACTTCGCCGATGTCAAGACCACCATGCAGAGCGGCGGCACGGCCCTCATGGGGTCGGCCACCGCGTCCGGAGAGAACCGCGCGGAGCGGGCGGCCATCGAAGCGATCTCCAGCCCGCTGCTCGACGGCCTGTCTATCGCAGGCGCGACGAACGTGCTGGTCAACATCACGGCCGGCCGTTCGCTGGGTATCCGCGAAGCGACCGCCGCGACCAGCATCATTCAGCGTGAGGCTGGGGACGACGTCGAGGTCATCTTCGGTACGGTTATCGACGAAGAGATGGAAGACGATCTCCGCGTCACCGTCATCGCCACCGGCTTCGATAAGGCCAGGGCTGCCGAGGAGTCGCACGTGCGCCGCACGGTGCCGCTCGACCGAAAAGGGCCCAACGTCCACTACAAAGGTGAGGCCAACTTGAAGACTCTGGATGAGCCTGCTTACGAGCGGCGCAGCCAGCCGGTGGTCCTCCCGATGCAGAATGAGGAAGCCGGGGAGCCGGAGGCCGGCGCCAACCCGAACGGTACGGCCAAGATCCGCCGCCTGCACCTGGACGACCTCAAGGAGCGTCCAGAGCGTATTCGGAAGGACAACACGGACGTCCCGGCCTTTCTTCGCAAGATGATGGACTGAAAAGGCCTGCGGGTTCGCGGCAGGCGCACATGCCAGGGCAAGGCAGCTAACGGCTCGCCCCGAACGACCTGTGCCTCATGAGCAGAAAACAATCCCCCATCAATCCCTGAGCAAGGTTGATGGCCCCGTATTCTTCCCGGTACGGGGGTAGTGATCAGGGACGGTCGCGCCATCACGCCGGTGCGTACGGCCCTGAATTGCAAGAGCCGCGCCTTCTGACGAGGGCGCGGCTCTGTTCTTGCCAGAGATCCTGCTTCCTGCGTTCACAAGGGCCCGCCGAAGCGGAACAGGAGGCCGCCCATGACCGCCAGCGGATCCGTTCCTTTCTCCACGGTGTACCGCGCCTGGATAAACGGGTTCAGGCCGGTGCCGATGATCTTGAAGGAGACCCCGCCCAGGAGGTTGGCGCCCCAGATCGTATCGCCGCCGCCTTCCGTTGCGAACGTCCCTGCTACGCCCGCGCCAACGTAGGGCGTGAAGACAAGCGTGAACGGCCCGCCGATGGGGAATAGCGCGTTCGCTTCGCCCCGGACGTAGTCGAACCCGTTCAGGTCGAACTCTACGCCGGGCTGGAAAATAAGAGGGAATAGCCCGCCGCCGAGCCGAAGCTGGGCACCGGCGAGTGCATCCTCGAATTCGGTGTCGTAGCCGACATATGGCCCGAGCGTGAACAGCGTCTGGGCATAGCTCTGATGCGTGCAGGCTAGAAGCACGAGGATGCCAGCCAGCGTAAGGAGGTTTCGTCTCATGTTATTGGACCGTTGTTCGGAATATGCGCATTCACAATGCTCAGGTTAAGAGAGCATACGCCCTCTCCTGCCCGGACGAGTCCAGGGCGCGGAGCTGACCTGAAGGCAATATCGTCCAAAATTGCCTCTGCGTAAATCGACTACTGCACTGCTCCGAACCGGAGCAGGATGCCACCCATGATGCCGACACCATCCACACCCGGCTGGAAGGTGTAGCGGGCCTGTGCAAATGGTGTTAGATTCGGGCCGAAGGCGCGGAATTCGACACCCCCGACGACGTTGAGTCCGACGTCCGTGTCACCGCCATGGAATATTAGAGCAGCGCCGGGCCCGACGTACGGGGTAAAGGTCGTCGTATACTCCTCTCCGATATAGTAGAGCAGGTTTGCCTCGGCCCGCGTATAATCGAAGTCGCCGATGCCGAGTTCGACCGCAGGTGCGAGTGTAAGAGGAAATCCGAGCCCGCCGATGCGGGCGTTGGCGCCGATAAAAAGGTCGCCGTCACGTTCCGCATCCAGGCCGATATCCGCGCCGACGGCGCCAATGGCTTGTGCATGCACCTTCTCAGCAGGTAGGAGCAGGGCGCCGGCAATCAATACGGCAAAAAGGGCAGTCTTCGTCATAAGCATATGTAAAACAGAAAGATGATAAGGATTCAAAACTGATCCAGACGGCGGGATGAGCGGCGTCCCGTATCGGACACCCGTATACTGTGACACAGACGCGAGAAGTTGCGTTAGAATGGATCACATCGTGACCGGCGGGTAACCGGCCGGTAATCGACTGGTAACGGAGAGCGTCTCGGCACATGTTCGTCACGTCGCACCACGTCGGCTGTTGGGGAACACCCGAGCTCCGGATTGCAGCTTGCCTGACCGGATCACGGAACCGAGTGAGCCGCTTTCCGATTAAGCACCACCCACCGACCAGGGCAATCCTCTCCCTCACCGGCATTCAGAACGCCCCTACGTGAAAGCCTGCATCCGATCAGCCGTACTACTTATCGCCACACTCGCGATGGCGAGCCACGCCGCCGGGCAGTCCGGTCCCTTGCGCGGCGTCGTGTGGCAGCCGCCAGCCGACCTCGCGCAGGCCATTTCCGACCTCTACGCGATGCGCAGGGCGGGCGTGCAGGCTGTTCGCACCGGCGTCGTGGGTGACGAACGCCTGCTCACGGTCGCCGACACCCTCGGGCTGCGTTTCTTCCAGGAGATTCCGATTACGAATATGACAGCCGGCGATCTGCGCGACACCGTCGGCTATGCCGCGCGGCTACTTGAGCCGGTACTCGCACGGGCGAAGCGGCACCGCTCGGCGCGGTTCTTCGGACTGGCCCGTATGAGCGATACCAGTGACCCGGCTGCTTGCGATTACTTTCAGCAATTGACCCGGCGCGTCCACACACACGGTCCCGCCGGGGCGCGTTCGTTTTACGTGTCGCCCTATACGCGGCCAGATGCCTGTGTGGGTGTTGCCGACCTCGTCCTGCTGAATGTGCTGGATCACCCCGATCCGGCGCGCGTGCTGGATCGGTGGGCGTCGGGCGATTCGTCAGGTTCGGCTCACGTGGGCATCGGCGCGCTCGGGACGTGGGTAGACGATAACCAGACAGGCTTGCGGGCGCCGCATTCTCCTGAGGCGCAGGCGCGTTATCTCGAATCCAATCTAAATCTCCTGCTCGGACAGCGCCCGGCGGCGAGACCGTTCGCTGTCTTCGTCTACCGCTGGCGCGACCCGGCCGAGCAAGGAGGGGTAGATGGGGATACGGAGCAGCCTGTCCCAGTAGCGTACGGCCTGAGCACGCCGACCCGGATGCGTCCTTCCATGAACGTGGTCAGCGGCATCTATACCGGGGACCAGACCGTCTTCGCTTTCGACGGTGGTGAAGAAAATGCTCCCTCCTGGCCCTGGACGACGGTGCTGGGGTGGTGTGGCGTTATTCTGCTCGGGACGTTCTACGCGGCCTCGCCGCGCTTGCGATTCATGGTCCCCCGCTATTTCGGCGCGCACGGCTTCTATCGAGACGCCGTCCGAGAAGGCCGAGACGTGCTGCTCGGGGTGAACGCTGCCCTTCTCACGATCATCGGCCTCACTACGGGTGTCGTCTGGGCGGTAGTCCTCCGGGCATTTTCAGCGGAAAGGAGCTACGCCATGCTGCTCCGGTGGCTGAGTGAGCCTGCACGCGAGCTGTTGGCGGCGATGGCCGAACACATGTGGGCTGCGGCCCTCGTGTTCGGCGGGATCTATGCGCTCAGTGCGCTGCTCTGGAGTGTGATCCTGGCGCTGGCTTCGCGGAGACACTATCCGCTCGCGGTCTCGCAGACGCTGATGCTGATCGTGTGGCCGCGCTGGCCGGTTCTGCTGCTGCTGCCGGCCGCGATGGTCGTGCCGTATCTCTCTCACGATACGGCCATGTTGGTCGGCTTGCTTCTGCTCGCTTGTTGGGCCGTTATCACCATAGTGACCACGATCCGGACGGCGTATGACTTTAACGAGGTAACGCGCGTCCCCTTTTACTTCAGCATTCTGTGCTGGATCATCAACCCGATGATCCTTCTCCTGGCCCTCGTTGCCGTCTTAATGCTGGCGAACCTGCCGGAAACGCGCTTTCTGTACCACCTGCTAGAATGGGCGTAGCAGCCAGTCCAGTCCTGGTGCCGGAGAGCGTGCAGGTTGAGATGTGCGCCTCCCCCGACGACCCTACTGGACTTGGTATATCTACCCGACCACCGACAACTTGGTGTGCGGCTCAAGGGTAGTGTGCTCCGAGGTTAACCGGCCCCATACCCGCTCGGAGAACCGGTAAAAGGGTCCCTTGTGCTGGAGCCAGCCGAAATGAACCACGAACGGGGTCACGTCGAGATAGTCGCCTTTACCTGGCAGAGAAGAGAACAGCGAAATGAGGCGGTCACGCAGGCGGAACCTGGGAATGCCGCGCAGGCCATAGATGAAAGGATCGCAGTAGAGTCTGCAGGAGACCTCGTTGAAGTCGGTGTCGTACCGGGTGAGCCCTTCGATGAAATCTAGCTGGGGGCTCTCGTACCCCTGGAGCCAGGGGAATACGGAAAGCCGCATGCTGCTCATCGCCATGGCCAGGCTCCACTCACACGTCTCCTCGTTGCGGCCCTCGTTCAGGCGGCTGCGGAAATGCGTCTCCTCCCGCGCCGACAGGTAGGTGGCGGCCCGTTCACAAACGGCCCGCGTAACCTCCGGGTCCTGCGCGTAGATCATCCCGGCCTGCACGCGCGGCAAGTGCGTCAACCCGAACCGATCGATCGTTCGGCGGCGGCGGTCCAGCAGGATGTCGGGAATAATGCCGATTCCCTTCGGGCCGCCGAAGTAGGCGTCCGCTTTCTCCAGGCCCGTGGCGGTAAACGGCTGGGTAGAGAGCTTGGTCCAGAGCGCGTCCGGGTTGCGGCACCACACCATGTCCGAATCGACGTAGAGCGACCGGTCGAACGGCTTGAACTCGTGCAGATGGTGCTTGAACCCGATGATGGACCGGTTGGCCTCGGGCAGGTATTCGACGACTTGAAACAACTCACTTAGACCTGACTGCGCCAGGATCGCCGCATGCTCGTCCGGGCAGAACAGGGCGATGGGCCGGTCGGGATCATGCCGCCGGATCGTCGTGGCCGACGCAATGGCGTGCCGCAGGTACTTTTCAGGTCCGTACGTGTGAAGGACGTAGCCTTCGGTGAGGTGCTTCATGCCGTTCTATTCCAAAGAGTTCCGCAGCAAACGCCAGGCGAACCGTGAGGTTCTGCCGTCGACCATTCTGGATACCGGCTCTTTTGTTCAAAATTAGCGTATTTCCTTCAATCGTGCCGCGAGATCGTCGCCGAGCTTCCAGGAATCGCGCGGAACCCCGGTCCAGTTGAATATCGGAACCAGTTCGGCCGCCGTAAGCGCGTGCGGCCGCTCCAACAGCCCGAGGCTGTAGCCGAGGTACCCGGCAATCTGCTCCGGCCGCACGCCGGATCGGCGAAGCGACCGGAGGTCGAGTCCGGCATCCCGTTTCGAGAGCTTCTCGCCCCGGCTGTTCACGACCAGCGGAACGTGTGCGTAGGCAGGCGGCGTGCCGCCGAGCGCCTCGATGAGCTGGATCTGACGGCCCGTAGAGTCCAGCAGGTCGGCGCCTCGCACGACCTCGTTGATGCCCATGAGGAGGTCGTCCACGACGACCGCGAGTTGATAGGAATAGAACCCGTCTCGCCGCTTCAGCACGAAATCCCCGACAGCCTCGGACGTCCGTTCCTCCACGAGGCCATAGACGAAATCTCGAAACGCGACGGGGTGATCCTGCACGAAGAAGCGGATGGCGGCGTCAGGCGAGGGATCGGACTTCAACTGCGGGTACCAATCAGGTGGCACATCCATCGGACGTAGCGCGGCGGGGTACGGTGGAAGTCCTTCAGCGCCGTGCGGAGCGGACGACAGCTCCAGCAGATCCTTGCGGGAGATGCGGCATGGAAACAGCCGGCATGCTTTTGCCAACCTGTCCAGTGCCGCCTCGTAGTAGGCTGACCGTTCAGACTGGAGATAGGGGGCGTACGGACCGCCTGCATCCGGCCCTTCGTCCCAATCCAGCCCCAGCCAGGCGAGATCCTCCTGCGCTGCCGTCGCCATGCCCGGCACGACGCGGGGCGTATCCAGATCCTCCAGCCGCCACACGAAAGCACCGCCTCGTGAGCGAATGGAGAGCCAGGCCGCAAGCGCGGTACGGGCGTTGCCGATGTGGATGAGCCCGGTAGGGGACGGGGCATACCGGCCCCGGACGGTAGGCGAGGACGACGGGAGAGAGAATGTCACGTGAGCGGAGCAGACAAGCGGTTGAACCTCGACGGGCGCTACGCTAACTTGGTACACCCGGCCCTTGTTCACCCCACATTGCCATGTCCCTCTCCAACTCCCCCCAGGCGCTCACCGACCTGCTCGGTGCGGTCATCAAAGACCTGGGCATTCAGCGCAAGCTAGACGAGGTGCGCACCATCGAGATGTGGGCGACCCTGGCCGGTCCGCAGATCAACGGCGTCACGCAGTCGGCGTGGGTGCGGGGTGACAAGCTCTACGTAAAGATCACCTCCGCTGCCTGGAGGCAGGAGTTGCACCTCAGCCGGGGCGCCTGGCGGGAGCGCCTGAACGAACAGCTCGGCGACGAACTCGTCCGGGAAATTGTGTTTCGGTAGATGTAGTTGCCTCTTGCGGAAGTGCTTTCGGCCTGAATCTGAAACCCGTAAGTTTAACTTATGTTAAACCAGTGACGTGATCGAATCCCGGAGCCTCGAAATACATGCCTGATACATTGAAGATCCGAAAGATTGGTGGCTCGCTGGGTGTGCTTCTCCCGAAGTCCATCACTGATTCTCTTGCTCTGGAGGAAGGAGACGAACTGTTCGTCACAGCATCGCCGGAAGGCATCGCGATTACGCCATACGATCCCGATTTTGGTGCGGCACTTGAAGATGCGCGCGAGTTCATGCGTACCCACCGCGACGCTTTCAGGGAACTGGCGAAGTGACTACAGTTCCGCAGGAACCACATTGGCTTACGGCTGCTCAGGTTCGAATATTGCATTCCGAATCGTTGAGATTGTTCGGAGGGGTGCCGGGCATACGCGACACGAACCTCTTCGAAAGCGCCCTCGCACGGCCGCAACAACTCTATGCTTATGGTGATGATGCAAGCATCTTCGATCTAGCCGCGGCTTACGCATTTGGCCTCGCACGGAATCATGCCTTTCTCGACGGAAACAAGCGGGTAGCATTGCTCTCCATTCGAGCTTTTCTCTTCCTCAACGGATATCGATTCGAGCCGGGACAAGTCGAAACGGTAACCACCATCGAAAATCTTGCCGCAGGGTCAGTCGATCAGGCTGAACTCGCTACCTGGATTCGGAATAATGCCGTGCCGAAACCCAAGGATTAGCTTCGAGAGTCGCCGAATCGCTTATCACAGCGGCTTTGCATTTGTGTGTCGGCTTGATTCGCTCAGCGGTTATGCCGCCGCGCGCGCAGGCTCGCCAGGATGGCGGTGCCGATGACGACGATGATGACGCCGACTGACACGAGCGGCTGGATCTCGAACCAGGGGTCGCCCACGATCTTTACCGCAGCGAACAGGAGCACCATCGCCAGGCCGTAGTGCAGGTACTTCAATCCTGCGATGGTGTGGGCCAGCAGCAGGTAGAGTGCGCGGAGCCCCAGGATGGCGAACACGTTCGAACTGTAGACGAGGAATCGGTCGCGGGTCATCGTCAGGGCCGCCGGTACGGAGTCGATAGCGAACACCACATCCGTGAGTTCGATGGCGATGAGTGCAATCAGCAGGGGCGTCGCCACGCGTTTGCCGTTCTCGCGCCGGATGAACTTCCCTTCCGTGACTTCCCTGGTTACCGGCAGGTGCTCGGAGAGCCAGCGAACGATCTTGCTCTCCCCCAATTTCGATGGGTCCTTCCGGAACGCACGGTAGGCGCCGTAGAGCAGAACGGCACCGAAGACGTACGAAACCCAGCCGAAGCGTTCGAGTGCGGAGGCGCCGATGAAGATGAAGATGCCCCGGAAGACGACCGCGCCGAGAATTCCCCAGAACAGCACCTCGTGCTGGTAGCGCGGCTCGATCTTCAAGCTTTGAAATACCAGCAGGAAGAGAAACAGGTTGTCCAGGCTCAGGCTCTTCTCGATCAGGTAGGCCGCCAGGTATTGTTCAGCAGCCCTGCCTCCGAAGTTGAACCAGAGAAAGACGGCGAACCCCAGGCCAGTGCCTACCCAGATGATGCTCCAGATGGCGGCCACCCGGCGCGAGGTGGCGCGCTTTCCGCGTATCGTGAGCAGGTCGACCAGGAGCAGGACGACGACGACCACGCCGAACGTGATCCATCCCCACACCGGAATCTCAGAACCCGAACCGTTTCGCATCGACGCTCCCCGAACCGGCTATCTCAAGAGAGGTGTTCCGGCGCCCACGTTTTCAAGTGTTCTGGATGCCGGCGGACCCGGCAAACGTCGAGGGAATGAATCCGGGCCGGTAGGGACCACAGGCTGCTCCTGTTACCGTCTCACGCTTCCCCTCGTTCATTCCTTCCCTCCTTCATTCCCACGTCTCTTTTCAATCCTTCAACCGTTCGAGGCGGTAGCGATGAGGTTTCGGCTGAGCGGCAGCCCGCTGGGCTTCCACTGCCCTGGCCTCGTAAGCGGCGAGGATCCTGGCAGCCCGCTCATAGTCTGGATCGTCGTCTTTGTGCACCAGGAGTCTGAACAGCATGGCGTGGGCGTCGTTGTGGTCCTGCGTGGCCCAGTGCACGGACATCGCTTGCTGCGTCATCGGGGTGGAGAGGACGGCCAAGTTGATGCTATTCGCGAGTTCGTCCGCTGAGAATTCGCCGATCCGGCTGTCGTCGATCATAAGCATATAGTGCCCCGCCGAGAGGCCGACGGCCTGCAACCGCTGCAGGTCGAGCGTCTGCACGAAATCGGAAGAGTGGAGCGCCAGGGCGACGGTGCCGTCCTGCCAGCTCACGGGTAGCGGCAGGGCCTTGTCGAGCTGGGTCCACCAGAGCGTGTCCCCATCCTGCTTCAGGTCGCTCACCGTGGTGTTTTCCGCGATTACGGTATGATCGCGAAAGTTCAGCGCAAGGGAAGTCACGACAGCGGGTGCGTTCCAGGACTTCAAAAGCGCCTCGGCCATGATCCAGTGGCCCGCCGCGCCAGGGTGCACGCGGTCCGGGATGATGAGCTTCGCGACCTCCGGTTCGGCCGCGAAGGCCTTCTGCAGGTCGGCAACAACCGGCGCGTTCAGGTCGGCCACGACGAAGCCGCGTTGTTGCCCGAGGTGCGCCACATATTCGCCATAGCGTTGCATCACCGTGTTGTAGCCGCCCTCGACCGTAGCCGGCCGGGTGACGTCATCGAACGGTGAGGGTCGGATGAGCGTGATGCGGATGCTGGGCAGGGCCTTGGTCACCTTCTCGATGATGTGCTGATAGCCCGTGGTGTAGGCATCCATCACATCAGGATCGAACGAACGGTAGAGGCCGTCGTTCATGCCCAGCATGATCGTCACGACCGTCGGGTGGTAGGCGATCAAATCCCGGTCCAGCCGCTCGTCGATAGAGCCCGCCCATCCGCCGCTCACCTTATCGCCGCCAACACCCGAATGGACGAACGTCACGTGCAGATCGGGGAAACGCGTCAGCACATACTCCTCGACAAAAGTCGTGTACAGCCGCTGTTCGGTGATGCTGTCGCCGTAGAATACCACTACGTCTCCATCCTTGAGGTAGAACGGGGCCTGCTGGGCCTGCGCGGGAAACGAGAGCAGGATGAAAAGGGCGCATGCCCACAACGAACGGAGACGAAGTAGCATAAAATTGGGAATCGTGACGGCTTGGTAGACAGTCAAGGTGCAGTCACGTTACGGGTTCGGAGACTATCTGGCAAGCGTGAATTCGAATCCGTCGTGTTAGGTTCAGCCAAGCCCGGGGAGACTGCTCCGCCCCGGATGGAACCCCGATGGACTGAATCGGGCCGCCCAGGGCCGCGGCACTGGTGATTCCGTTTGGAAACGTCCGGATTCCGCCTTCACACGCTTCTGCTTTGCTTTTCCTGCTTTAGGGTGTGAAATTAGACGTGGCACCCATCTTGGATACACGCCTTTACGGTTTCGTGTTTTTTTGCGAATACATCGGTTCTTATGAAGATTTCATCGCTCCCCAACGCACTATTCGCCGCCCTTCTATCGGTTTTCGCGGTCCACACCGCCGGGGCGCAGTCCGGCTGGCATCCTGCCGACGGGCCGCTCGTGACGCGCTGGGCGAAGGAGGTCTCGCCCGAGAACGCACACCCCGAGTACCCGCGCCCGCAACTCGTGCGTACGGAATGGCAAAACCTAAACGGGCTTTGGGACTACACCATTACGCCGGAAGCCGCTTCGATGCCGCGGCGGTTCGAGGGTGAAATTCTCGTGCCCTTCCCGATAGAGTCGGCGCTCTCGGGCGTGATGAAGCGGGTGGGTGACGACGAGCGCCTGTGGTACCGCCGCTCGTTCTCGATCCCCGAGACCTGGAAGGGGCAGCGGGTACTGCTGCATTTCGGCGCGGTGGACTGGGATGCCGCCGTCTTCGTGAACGGCGCGCAGGTCGGGCGCCATCGGGGCGGCTACGACCCGTTCACGATCGACATCACGGACGCGATTCAGCCGCTGGGCAATCAGAGCATCGTCGTCTCCGTCTCGGATCCCACCGACACAGGTACGCAGCCCCGGGGCAAGCAGGTCAGCAACCCCGAAGGCATCTGGTACACACCGACCACCGGCATCTGGCAAACCGTCTGGCTCGAACCGGTGCCCGTTTCTTACATCCAGGGTCTCCGGATGCGGCCGGACGTGGACACCGGCACGCTGAACCTGAGGGTGCAGACCGCCGGAGATGAGGGCACGTATGAGGTGGAAGCGATCGCCAGGGACGGAGGCCAGCCGGTGGATACGGCGAAAGCCGCCGCCGGCCGGCCGCTCGCGCTCAAGATTGCAAATCCGAAACTGTGGTCGCCGGACAGCCCGTTTCTCTACGACCTGACGGTCCGGCTTCTGTACAAGGGCCAGGTGGTAGACGAGGTGTCAAGTTACTTCGGCATGCGCAAGATTTCACTGGGCAAGGACGGGCGTGGCATCGTGCGGCTCATGCTCAACAACGAGCCCCTCTTCCAATTCGGCCCGCTCGACCAGGGTTTCTGGCCGGGCGGCATCTATACGGCGCCCACCGACGAAGCCTTGCGGCACGACATCATGGTAGAGAAAGATCTCGGGTTCAACATGGTGCGCAAGCACGTGAAGGTGGAACCGGCCCGGTGGTACTACTGGGCGGACAAGCTCGGCATCCTCGTCTGGCAGGACATGCCGAGCGGCGATGCCTCGGTTAGTCCAGGCGAGGGGGAGATCACCCGCACGTCAGCATCCGCCGCTGAGTTCGAGGACGAGTTGAAGGAACTCATCGACGACCATTATAATCACCCCTCCATCGTCATGTGGGTGGTCTTCAACGAGGGGTGGGGGCAGTACGACACAGCCTATCTGACGAACTGGGTCAAGCAGTACGACCCGACGCGCCTGGTTGACGACGCGAGCGGGTGGAATGACATGGGCGTGGGTGACGTAAACGACATGCACAGCTATCCGGGGCCGGACGCGCCCCCGGCGGAATCGACGCGGGCCATCGTGCTGGGTGAGTTCGGCGGCCTCGGGCTGCCGCTCGCGGGCCATACGTGGCAGGATCAGGAGAACTGGGGCTACCGCAGCTACACCACGCGGGAGGATCTGGAGGCAGCGTATATGACGCTCATCAAGAAACTGCGACCCCTCATCCACACGCCCGGGCTGGCGGCCGCGGTGTATACACAGACGACCGACGTAGAAGTGGAAGTGAACGGCCTGATGACGTACGACCGCGACCTCATCAAGATGAACCCGGCGCACGTCGCCGAGGCGAATCGGCTGCTCTACGGGCCGCCGATGCCCCCGCCGCCACCGCCTGACATTAAGACCATCGTGCCCACCTCGGAGAGTACGGCGCAGGCCTGGCGGTATACGCTCAAAGAACCCGTGGGCGACTGGACGTCGCCCGACTACAGGGACGCCCGGTGGCTCACGGCGTCGGCGCCCTTCGGTAGCGGCTACGCGCCGGAGGACTCCGTCAACACGAAGTGGAATACGCCCGACATCTGGATGCGCCGTACCATCAGCCTGGAGGACGTCGAGTGGGCCTCGCCGCAGCTCTTGATCCGGAACGACGGGGCAGCGGAGGTCTACCTGAACGGCAAACGCATCGACGTATCACCGACGACCAGCCGGTACGATACCTTTCCGCTGCCGCAGGAGGCCCGTCGCGCTTTAAAAGAGGGCGAGAACACCATCGCCGTGCACGTCCACAACCGCGAAGGGTCTCAGTTCATTGACGTTGGCATTGTGGACGTAGTGGAGCAGGACGGGGG
>DASSAV010000116.1:0-2364 GCA_035699265.1 Rhodothermales bacterium | reverse complement strand
GCAAACTCAGACGGTTCGGTGCTGTTGTCGACCAGGAATCCCTTCACAGGGAACGCGAACCCGTAGTAGTTCATGGTCGCGTCGAATCCGCCCTCTTCGATGTACTTGCTGGCGTCCTGCCACACCTCCGAGGTCGTATACACCTCCGGGTTCAGTGTGCGCACGTACGCGTTCCAGTCCACCCAGAATCCCATCGGCACGTCCGGCACCACGTCCAGGCGCCATCCGTCCACCCCATCGACCGGGTTGCCATCTCCATTCGGGTCCATCCAGCGCTTCGTTGCGTCGAAAATGTACTGTTTCGGCCCCGCCGCCTGGTCCGTCCCGTCGGGGGTGTCTGCAAACTCGGGCAGCGTCGCCACGCCCCACCACCCTTTGTACTTGAATTCGTTCTCAGGGGTGGCGGGGTCGTCGAACTGCTCTACGATGTACCAGTCCTTGTAAGGCGACTGCTGCTGATTCTTCTCCAGGTCCACGAAGGCGAAAAAGTCACGCCCGGTGTGGTTGAAGACGCCGTCGATGATGATGCGGATGTCGCGCGTGTGCGCCTCCTGCAAGAGTTTCAGGAAGAGCTTGTCGGCCGACGTCCACTTCCAGGTCGCCGGATCGCTGGTCTCGGTCGCCATGAGGGCGAAGTCGCCCCGGGGGTCGGGTCCGAAGTAGGGGTCGATGTGGTGGTACGAGTTGCCGTCGTACTTATGCATCGAGCGGGCCCAGAAGAGCGGGTTGAAGTAGATCGTGTTGATGCCGAGCGTCTTCAGGTAATCCAACTCGTCGATGACACCCTGAAGGTCGCCCCCATACCGGCGGTTTACGATGATGTCCTTGCCTTCGCCGCCCCCGCTTTGCCTGGCCGCATCGCTCTGGTAGAAGTCGGCGCCCATCTCCTTTTCCCAGGGGGCCTTCGCATACCAGTCCGCCGTCCACGGCGTGACCTGCCAGTCGGCGGGGGTATGGTTGCCGTATTCCAGGGACGCCCGTGTGGGGTCGTTAGAGGGGTCGCCGTTGCGGAAGCGTTCCGGGAAGATCTGGTAGAAGACGGCGTCTTTGGCCCAGTCGGGCACATGGCCTTTCGGCGGCGTCGGCGCGGAAGCACAGCCGGCGAGGATGAGCGCGAGGAGAATCGGGAGGATCGTACGAGGCATGTGGCCTGTTTGCGGGCAGCGTTAAAGGTTCAAAACACGGGGCGATCAGGAGAAGACGGTGTCCACCTCGACTGTAAAGCCGTCGAGCAATTCCGAGCGGGCCTGCTCGTCGCCGGTGAAATATCCGATCTGCTCGTAGCCGTTCTCCCGGAGCGCATACACGTCGATGCTCTGATCCTCAGGGTCGACCAGCCAGTATTCGGGGACGCCCGATTCCTCGTAGAGCGCGAATTTCGTCTTGCGGTCATATACGGCACTTGAGGGTGAAACGACTTCAATCACCAGGTCGGGCACCTCTGAGACGAACGCGCCAACCGTGTGCAGGCGCTCCTTTGAGACGAAGAAAACGTCGGGCTGCACCACGCGGTCCTGTGAGAGCACCACGTCGGCCGGGGCTACGAAGACCTTTCCGAGATCGTGCGCTTCTACCCAGCTTCTGAATGCGAAGAACAGGTTGCCTACCGCATTCTGGTGACGCATGACGTGAGCGGAAGGGGACATGTACAATTCTCCATCGATGATCTCCATTCGCTCCATGCTTTCCGGCATTTCGCGGAGGTCGTCGTAGGTCCACCGGCGCCTTCCCAGGCGCAGGATGGAGCCGGGTTTGCCTGGAATGGACGAGATCATATCGGATGCCGATTTGCCGGAATAGGTGGCCAAATCAAGGGGTTAGCCGTTGAAGTCCGCTGCAACCGAATCGTTCCAGGGAGGAGAGGGCACCCGGGAGTCGACGAGCCTGCGAGACGAGGAGGGTAAGCGGCCTGGCGTTCAGAGCTGTTTTTCAAACATGGCGTACTCCTTGTCCACGACGCCGCCGAAGGAGGTAAGGGCGTTTCGGAGCACGTGGTTGGAATCCAGCACCCAGCTCATCTCGCTGGCGTCGTACCCGTGTTTCGGGCCGTTTTCGATGATGGCCAGGTTGAGGATGGCGTCGAAGCCGCGGCCCTGGTACTTCTGCAGCACGCCCATGAGTGGGGTACGAAGCTCATAGATTCCGCCGAACTTGGCGCGCGCCAGTAGCTGGATCAATCCGCCCGGCAGCAGCTTTCCGTTCCGGACGTGCTTGAGGGCGAGATTCAGGTTGGGGAGCGAGATCGAGAAGGCCACCGGTTCGCCGTTCAACTCCAGCATATAAACGACGTTGGGGTCGACGATCTGCTTCATCTGCTTGGCGAGCTGCGCGAATTCGGCGTCCGTCATGGGCACGTGCCCCCAG
>DASSAV010000115.1:0-5286 GCA_035699265.1 Rhodothermales bacterium | reverse complement strand
GGCAGGCCGCCAGCCGGAACGTCGACCGTGTGCTCAGGGAGGGCCTCTCGGCGGGACTCCACCTCGTTTTCTGGGGCATCCTGCTCGTCGCCGTCATCACCCTCGCAGCAAGCTGGCTCGTCCCGAACCTGCCGGAAGGAGTGGTAGGAGAAGAAATCGGGTAGTAAGTGTAAATTCGCCGGTGCGCAACGTCTCTAAGAACCTGATCGGACGCCGTACATTATAGGATTCTAGGTCAGGATCCACAGGGTGCTCATGCTATGAAACTCGAACTGCAACAGGCATTGGATGAAGCACGCGCACGGCTGCGGGCGCTCTACGGCGACCGGCTGCGGCGCGTGATCCTCTACGGCTCGCAAGCCCGAGGCGATGCCGGCCCGGAAAGCGACGTGGACGTGCTCGTTGTATTGGAGGGACCGCTGGATGTTTATGCTGAGACGAAGCAGCTTTCCCGCCTCTCTGTCGAACTGATGGATCAGTATGGTTTCTTTTTCGCCTTCATGCCCTACGAGAAATCTACCTTTCAGTATCGCCCATCCTCTTTCATATCGGTCGTTCGAGAGGAGGGGATGGAACTGTGAGTGAGGCAAAGGGCTTGTTGGAGAAAGCGCACCGGGCGCTCGCTGATGCCCAGGTACTGCTGGAACGAGGAAGCGCCGAGGGGGCTACAAACAGAGCGTACTATGCGGCCTTCTACGTCGCATCGGCTGCACTACGTCTTGTGGGGGAGAAGCCTCATACCCACAGTGGCACCATTAGCAGGTTTCAAGCACGCTTCGTTCGGACCGGTCACGTGCCTGATCCACCCGCAGGTGTCTTTCCCTTCGCATTCATGATCCGCCAACGATCAGACTATGAGGCATTCTCACAATTTGATACAGCCGCCGCTGCCGACCTGCTCCGCGACGTGGAGGCGTTCGTCCAGGCTACGGAAGCGCTCGTAAAGAATCTCGAAGCGGGCGAAGGATGAGTCGCCCGTCGATTCAATAACATTTCCCGGGCACTCCGCCTACTGTTCGATCTGCGCCAGTTGGATGTAATTGCCGCACGTATCGTCGAAGACGGCTTCGATGCCCCAATCCGTTTTAGTCGGCTCCTTTTTGAACGTTACACCGCGTTCCTTCAATCTCTCGTACTCCTTTTGGATATCGTCAGTGCCAAAAACAATGACCGGCATCCCTGCATTGTAGATGCCGTCGAAAAACGCTCGTGAGCCCAAATTCCCTCTGGGCTCCAAAAGAATTGCCGTGCCGTTTGGTTCTTCCGGCGAGACTACGATCGCCAGATATGCTTCGGGGACAAACATTTTGCTCGAGAAGCCCAGTTTCTCTGTATAGAACTGATGGGCTGCTACCGGGTCGTTCACGGATACGCTGGTGAGGGCGATTTTCATGGTGCTTCGGGCTTTGTGAAGAGTCGGTCGATGCTTTGAGAGCGCAACAGGATGCGTTCTAATGATTGTTGACGCCGTCAGGATGGCGATCAGCTACCAGGCACAGGGTGACGCCATGTTCGAGTAATGCCTTCAGGCCGGCGAGCACGTAGGAGAAACCTTCAGTCGAAGCAATCGCCTGCTCTACGATCTCGCCTGCGTGCCCGCTAAAACCGGTGTTCGTAATACTGACAAACGTCGTGTTGTCTGTTCGAGGCGTAAAAACCCACTCTACCGTTGTAGGCGCCTCCTGCCCCGGCCATTCGATGAGTATCCGCTCATTGGGTTCGACCGCCTTTACACGGACCGGTATGGAGAGTCCGTACATATCCCAGTCCCACGTGACCTGATGGCCGGGCTCTAACCTGGCACTGCCTTTGGTGAACCAGAATTGTGATGTGATGTCGGGGTCGACAAATGCCTCGAAAACATCGGCGACCGGTTTGCGAATCAGCATTTCCGCTTTTGCAGCGGGTACAGATTTGATGCTCATGGGACCGTTTTATAGGGTGACTGTGTGTTGAGTACCATCGTGGTGTCTTGGACGCGATTGTGGCGCATTCGACGATTCCTCGTGGGCAGAATAGCTCAACGTCATCACGCATTCTGTCGTGCGGAAAGCCTCCACCCGTACTCCGCCTCCATCCGCGTATGTGTGGACCAGAAGCCGTGTGGCTGCCTTCCGTTGAGGTGGTCGGCCAGGATACCGAGGTGTGTATGCCAGCCTGCGGCGACGTTCGCCAGCGTGGCGGGGTCATCGCCCAGCCGCCGGTGGGTCAATACCAGCAACACGCCGCCGTTGGACGGGATAAGCTCAAACGTAACCTCCGACGTTTCGCCCATGCCGCCGCCCCACGTATAGCTCAGCAGCCGTGGCGGCTCGAAGCGGGTGACCACGCCCGTCATGCTGCATCCGTCCGCCATCGCCTCGTATTTCTCCGGCACCGTCTCGACTACCGGCGAGAGGTCGGCGTGGTAAAAGTTCAACGCCACGCGGCCGCCGGCGCGAAGCTCCATCTCGCCCGAAGCCAGCCACTTGCCCCGCTTTTCCGATTCCGTGAGGTAGGCCCAGACACGCTCGACCGGGCCGGGGAGCAGGCGTTCGAAGCGGATCGTGCCGGGTCCGGTGACCACGCCGTACGCCGCCTCCTGCCCCCCGGGAGTCCCGTCATTCGGTTTCGTGTTCATCTCGGTCTTTCTGTGTGATCGAGCTGGTACAGTCTTCCCCCTCAAGCAGGGCTTCGAGGGTGTCCAGCCGAGTGGTCCAGAAGGCGCGTTGCGCCTCGAACCAGGCGGCCGCCTCCAGCAGCGGCTCCGGATTGAAGGATAGCCGGTGTTCCCGGCCCACCCGCCGACGCCGCACCAGGCGGGCGCGCTCGAGCGTGCGGATGTGCTTCGACACTGCGTTGAGCGACAGGTCGAACGGCTCCGCCAGCTCAGTCACACGCGCCTCCCCACGTGACAAGCGCTGCAAAATAGCCCGCCGCGTCGGATCGGCCAGCGCCGTCAGAGTCCTATCCAGATCGGAGGCTGCCGCCATAATTATATCATTCAACCGTTAGGGTTAATATAGGCGCGCGGAAGCGAGGTGTCAAGTACACGAAAATCTCGTCCTCCTCTTGACGACTCCCCTGGCTGTCTGTTATTTTACCGACAGGTTAATTAACCATACAGTTTAATACACGTGCCCCCAGACCACCTCAGCGTCACCTTTGCTGCCCTCGCAGATCCCACCCGGCGTGCGATCCTGGCCCGCCTCACGGCGGGCGAAGCGTCGGTGACCGAGTTGGCGGAGCCGTTCGAGGTGAGCCTTCCCGCCATCTCCAAGCACCTCAAGGTCCTGGAACGCGCGGGCCTCATCGAGCGGGGGCGAGAAGCCCAGTGGCGGCCCTGCCGCCTCCAGGCGGGACCCCTCAAGGAGGTGGAAAACTGGGTGGAACAGTACCGGCGGTTCTGGGACGAGAGCTTCTCGCGCCTGGACGACTACCTCAAGGAACTACAAGCTAAGGAGAAACAGCGTGGCCGTTCCGAATAACGCCGCCTCAGAAACGGCTGCACGCGAGTTCACCATTTACCTCCTTACTCGAATACCCGGGCACGCAAAAACTTCGCCCGCGTGTCGATTTCGCACATGGTCATTCGACGTATTACTGATGGAAGGCTGGAAGCTAAGCCTTGACTGCCTCGAAGCCCACGTTGTAAACAAATAGGAGAAACGCATCATGATCGCACAGAACCTGATCGCCAAATGGTCCGCCTCCGGCCCGTACCTGCGGAGCGTCCTCCGCATCGTAACCGCCTTTCTGTTCGTCCAGTACGGCACGACGAAGCTCTTCGCGTTCCCCGCGGCCGTCATGCCAGATGGTGGTACCGCGCCTCTAATGTCGCTCGCGGGCGTTGCCGGGGCGCTGGAGTTCGTCGGGGGCACCTTCCTGCTCGTCGGCCTGTTCACCCGGCCCGTGGCCTTCCTGCTCTCGGGCGAGATGGCGGTGGCCTATTTTATCGGGCACGCGGCTCAGGGGCTCTGGCCCGTTCTGAACGGCGGCGCGCCTGCGGTCTTTTTCGCCTTCCTCTGGCTCTACTTCTCAGCCGCAGGCGCCGGACCCTGGAGCCTCGATAACATGTGGCAGAAGCGGGCAGAGGGGCGCAAGTTCGCGCCACGCCGCACCGCCGGTTCCCGAACGAGCGTATGGGCCGGCTAGGGGACCATCTAAAGGCACTTCAAACGGAGATAAACGATACTACCGATGCGGTCCGCATTAGGCGGCCGCAGCACAAAGGAGATCATCCGATGAGAAAGCTGATCATGTGGAATATCCTCACCCTCGACGGCTGTTTCGAGGGCGAGAAGCGTTGGGATTTGCCCTGGAACGAAGAAATTTGGGGAGAGGAGCTGGAGCAGTTTTCCATCGAACAACTGCGATCTACAGATGTGCTCGTATTTGGCCGCGTCACTTATGAGGGAATGGCTGCGTATTGGCGCACGGCTCAAGGAGAGATAGCCGACTATATGAACAGCCTTCCAAAAGTAGTGTGCTCACGTACACTACAGGCTGCCGACTGGAACAACACGACCCTGGTGAAGGAGAACGCGGGTGTCGCGATTTCAAAGCTGAAGCAGCAGGGGGACGGGAATATGTTCGTGTTCGGCAGCGCCGATCTTTCGGCGACGCTGATAAACGAGAACCTGTTTGATGAGTACCGGCTGGGGATTGCGCCTGTCGTCCACGGCAACGGCAAGCTTTTGTTCAACAACGGCCTGAAATACCAACAGCTCAAGCTACTCGAAGCGCGTCCCCTTTCCACCGGCTGCGTCATCCTTCGATATCAGCAGGAGACCGCATGAACGACACTACTCACACCAAATCCAGCAGAAGCATTTAACAAAGCTGTCATTGCGAGCCCCCATGAAAACAAGTTTTCCGTCCGTACGGTAATGACAGAAAGCTTTTTAGCCCCCTCGCCCCCTTGGGAAAGAGGGTCGGGGTGCTGCAAGTCCCGATTCAGTCCATCGGGGAGGGGTCACGGCCAGGCAGATGCCCCATAGAACAGCACCAGCCCCCAACTTGTCATGTCGAGCGAAGTCGAGACACCCCATCCAATAGCATCACCCACCCAACTTGTCCTGCTGAACCCTGCCCCGTATCCCATCGGGGTCGTTTCAACATCTCACTCCTTTCAGCATCTCATGTCATGAGAAGCGCAGCTAAGGATCTCTCTTGAACACCCGAACACCCGAACACATCATATCACCCCGAGAGAAGAAACATGCCTCCAGATCACGGAACGACCGACAACATAAACACCTCCGCGACGGCTGACCGCGAAATCGTCATCACCCGCGTTTTCGACGC
>DASSAV010000114.1:0-2253 GCA_035699265.1 Rhodothermales bacterium | reverse complement strand
TCTTATTTCCTGGGCCGGGAGACGCTGCTCATCACGAAGCAGCCGGGCATGGCGCTCTGGCGGGAGCGGCTCTTCGCGCTCATGTCCCGCAATGCCCGCAACGCCACGGCCTTCTTCCATCTTCCGCCGAACCGGGTGGTGGAACTGGGCCGCCAGATCGAGTTTTGAGCGATCACTTGGTGGGATGAGGAGGCCATCACTCACCCTCATTCCCGACCTGCCAGCGCCCAGCCCATCACTCGCGCTCGGCAAGGGCGGGGTAGCGCATAAGTTCTCGTTCGCGTAACATAGGGCGGCACTTGGCGAGGAGTTATGCTCTTCCAGTGCCGCCCCCCAGCACCTACCGAGCAGCAGCAAGCGAATTCAGTGACCGAAATACAGACCGAGGCCCCAGTACACACAGAGGCCCATCCACGTGGGAAACGGTACCTCTTTCTGCTCTCCCTTACCGCCCTCGGGGTGGTATTCGGCGACATCGGGACGAGCCCGCTCTACGCCGTCCGGGAGTCCTTCCACGTGCAGCATGGTCTGCCTGTATCTCCCGACAACGTCCTGGGCGTTCTCTCGCTGATTTTCTGGGCGCTCGTCATCAGCATATCCATCAAGTACATGGTCTTTATCCTCCAGGCGAATAACCAGGGGGAAGGCGGCATCATGGCGTTGACGGCGCTCGTTACACCGGTCGTAACCCGGCACAAGAGCCCGCGATGGTTCCTGATCATGCTCGGCCTCTTCGGAACGGCGCTCCTCTTCGGCGACGGGATGATTACGCCTGCGATTTCCGTCTTGAGCGCCGTCGAGGGATTGCAGGTAGCTACCCCGTTCTTCGAGCCGTACGTCATCCCCATCGTCTGCGTCATCCTCATCGGGCTGTTTCTGATCCAGCGGTTCGGGACCACCGGGGTCGGGAAAATATTTGGACCGGTGATGGCGGTCTGGTTCTTAACACTGGCCGTGTTGGGTCTCATTCAAATCGTGCAGGAGCCGAGCGTTCTCGTGGCGTTCAGCCCGCTCTACGGAGTGCGGTATTTCGCGGAAAACGGGCCTCGGTCCTTGCTCGTGCTCGGCTCTGTAGTCCTGGTGGTGACGGGGGGAGAGTCGCTCTACGCCGATCTCGGCCACTTCGGCCGCAAGCCGATCCGTCTGATGTGGTTCGGGGTCGTTTTCCCGGCCCTGATGCTCAACTACCTGGGTCAGGGAGCCCTGCTTATCCGGAACCCGGAAGCGGCAGGAAACCCGTTCTTTAACATGGTGCCTGAAGTGGCGCTCTACCCCGTCGTAATACTCGCCACAGTTGCCGCGGTGATCGCCTCACAGGCACTCATCACCGGGATCTTTTCAATCGGCGCGCAGGCCGTACAGCTCGGTTACGTTCCACGTCTCCAGATCGAGCACACGTCCGCGCGGGAGTTCGGGCAGATATACGTTCCGCCGCTCAATTGGGTACTCATGTTCTCGTGCGTGGCACTGGTGATCGGGTTCCGGTCCTCCACCAATCTGGCGGCCGCCTACGGCGTGGCCGTCACGACTACGATGGTGATTACGACGATCCTCTTCTCCGTCGTGGCGCATGAGCGCTGGAAGTGGCCCTGGTGGAGGGTACTGCTGGTGGATTCCATCTTTTTTGCCGTGGACCTCGCCTTCTGGGGGACCAACCTGCTCAAGATCCCCGACGGCGGCTGGTTCCCGCTCGTGGTCGCGGTTATCGCGTTCACGCTCATGTCGACGTGGAAGACGGGGCGTCGGGTGTTGGGTTCGCGGATGAGCGAGCGGACGCTACCGCAGGAGCTATTCCTGCAGGATGTCGCCAAGAATCCGCCCCGGCGCGTACCCGGTACGGCGGTCTTCCTCTCGGGCAATTCGGGCGTCGTTCCGTTTGCGCTCCTGCACAGCCTCAAGCACTACAACGTCCTGCACGAGAAAACCGTGTTCCTGGTGGTCGAGACGGAAGAGGTGCCGCACGTGCCGATTGAGGAGCGGGCGGAAGCCGAGGATCTGGGGCACGGCATGTACCGGGTCGTGCTCCACTACGGATTTATGGAAGGCCCGGACGTGCCGGAAGGGCTCAAGCAGGTCAGGATGGACGGGCTGGATTTCCGGCCCATGCACACATCTTATTTCCTGGGCCGGGAGACGCTGCTCATCACGAAGCAGCCGGGCATGGCGCTCTGGCGGGAGCGGCTCTTCGCGCTCATGTCCCGCAATGCCCGCAACGCCACGGCCTTCTTCCATCTTCCGCCGAACCGGGTGGTG
>DASSAV010000113.1:0-6200 GCA_035699265.1 Rhodothermales bacterium | reverse complement strand
CTATACCAGCGGCTGCGATTGCTCGAAGGGAAGTATGAGCAGGAAGGTGTACCCGTCGTCAACACCATCGACTCCCTCTCGAATTCGATCAAGTCCCGCGCGTTGGAGATCATCGGCCGGACGGGGGTTCGCACCGCCCGGGCTGTTCAGGTCGACGAAGCATGGAGCTACGATGCAATCGTATCCAGGGTGGGTTCTCCTTTCATCATACGGAATGACCAGGGCCATGGGGGCTACGCCAGTCTGATCGGGAGCTATGAAGAATTCCGCGGGATAGCGTGGGGCAGGCTGTCTCACCCATTGGCCCTGGAATTCATAGACACGCGCAGTGAGGACGGGCTCTATCGGAAGTATCGCTATATCCTTATGGGGGACGCCGGTTTGTTCAGGCATCTCCTCATCACGACGTCCTGGTGCGCGCATGCGAGGGATCGCGTGCGTGGTGACGCGTACATCAAAGAGGAGATGGACGTAATGGATCAGGCGTGCCCATACCACGACAAACTCAACACGGCCCGGAAAGCGCTGGGGATGGATTACGTGGCCTTCGATTACAGTGTCGACCGGCAGGGTGGCCTCGTGGTATGGGAGCCCAACCCATTTCCCACGCTCTGGTCGCGCCACAGTGCCAGAGATTCATATGCCGGGTACCAGAAGGCCCACGTAGGCCGGGTTTGCACGCACCTGCTGGGATATTACCTGAACCAGGCTGGAATACCTGTGGACACGTGAGGCCGCTGCACGCCTGATCGATATGGCGGATACCTACCTCGACACATTCGAAGCGCGGGGAGACCTCTACAACGAGGCTGCGCTTATCGCCCGGTCTGCGCGTAGCGTGGAGCGGCAATTGATGCTCGATCTGCTCTCGATAGAAAGGCACCACACGGTAGTCGATGCTCCGGCAGGAGGGGGGTACCTGGCTGACGGAGTTCGGGAACTCGTAGATGCGGACAGCCAGGTGATCTGCGTTGAGCCTTCACCGAAGTTCTCTACCGCTATCCGGGCCTCCTATGTCAGGCACGTCAGCCCGCTGGATGCGCTACCCATCCCCGACGGCTTCGCAGATCGGGTCGGCAGCCTGGCAGGATTGCATCATCTCGGCGACAAGTCTGCGTTTTTTGGCGAAGCCTTTCGGGTCTTGAAGACGGGAGGTCTTTTCGGCGTCGCCGACGTGCTCGACGGCACCCCGGCCGCTTTCTTCTTGAACGGGCCGGTAGACCGCTACACGACGACCGGCCACCGCGGGCTCTTCCTTCAGACGGGCGAGTGCGAAACGCTGCTCGCGACTGCGGGCTTTTCCGACGTGTGGGAAGTGCATCGGAGTTTTTACTGGACCTTCAGCTCCACCGAACAACTGGTGAAATACTGTAAAAGCCTCTTCGGCCTGGTGAAGGCGACGGAGGAACAGGTTGCCGAGGCCGTCGCCAGTCACTTTGCCGTTGAATGTACCGGCGACGCCGTAAAGCTGCCCTGGTCGCTGGTCTATGCTGCCGGATGCAAACGTTCGTAACACCCGCCTCAACCCGATCGTTCAGACCGGCACCACGAACAACCTTCAACCCGTAATCCCCCGTTCGTCCAGGATGTAGACGTCGGGGAGGTTGCGGGCTAACTGGCCGTAGTCGAGGCCGTAGCCGATGACGAACAGGTTGGGAATGGTGAATCCGACGTAATCGAGCGGTAGGTCTACCTGCGTCGCCTCCTGCTTGTGGAGGAAGGTGGCAATCCGGACCGAGGCGGGCTCGCGCTCACGCATCAGGGCTAACATGAACTCCATCGAGAGGCCGGTATCCACGATGTCCTCGACGATGATGACGTGGCGGCCCTTCACGTTGGCGTCGATCCGCTTCAACTCCCGCACATCGCCGCTGGAAACCTTCTGCGCTCCGTAGGACGACAGCTTGAGGAAGTCGGCCTCACAGTCGATGGAGATGGCGCGCATCAAGTCGGCCATGAACATGAAGGCGCCGTTCAGCACGCCGACGAGGATAGGGGTCTTGCCCTCGAAGTCTTTGCTGATCTGCGTACCGAGGGCGCAGATCCTGTCCCTGATCGTTTCCGCATCCAGAAAAAGGCGAAAGCGCTCGCCCTGGCAGATGACGGCCTTTTCAGGTTCCAACCTTCTAACCTCCAACTTTCTAACCCTCGGCTTTGTAACCTTCAATCCTCGTGCCCTGGCTCGGGCGGTCCCTCCCAGAGCGCAGGGTTCGGCTGAGAAGTGTCCGCGTACGGAACGAACGTGATCTTAGCAATGCGGGAAGTGTCGGGGCGAATGCGGGCGTCGTGCGCGATGCGCAGGCCCACCACCCAGACGATTTGCTCTCCCGAGCAGAGGACGTACACCGCCTTGCGCCGGCTCGGGGACACGCGGGCGTCTGTCAGGAAGTCGCTGACCTTCTTCGGATGACCCATCCCCAGAGGCTGGAACCGGTCTCCGGGCCGCCAGGGCCGGGCGGTGAGTTCGGAGTCGAGCAGGTCGGCGTCCAGGTAGGCGACGCGCAGGGTGCCGGGGTCGAGATTGCGCGGGCGGTGGTCCAGGACGTGCGTCTGGAGACGGCCTTCGGGCAGGAAGGCCGTCTCGCCCAGCTTGAAGGAAACCGGCGGCAGTTCCTCGTCAGTTGCCGGCGCGAACACGACGTGCGCTCGGTCCCGCCAGATGGCCCCCTGCTTGAGCTGGACGCGCCGGCCCGGCTGGGCGGTGAGGAGATGCTCGATTTCCTCCGCCATCGTGTACGTCAGGGGCGCGTCGGGCAGCCAGCGCCGCAGTGCTTCGAGCAGGGCGCGCCGCCGGCGGACCGACGGCATAGCGGCGAGGACGTCCAGCTTCAATCTGCGCTGCCCTTCGTCCGGTTCCACGAGCGCCGCCCAGTCCTCCTCGATGGAGGGTTGGAGTGTGGCATCGACGTAGGCCCGGACGAGGACGGCGGCCCGGGCGATGTTTGCGCGCGCCCCTGTGCCGAAGTACTGCTCGACAGCGGGAAAGATGACGTTCCGCAGGGCGTTCCGCCGGTAATCGGTGCCGGCATTGCTCTGGTCGGTGCGCCAGGTCAGGTCCAGGCTGCGGGCGTAGGCATCGATCTCGTCCCGGCTCACGCCGAGCAGGGGCCGGACCAGGTCGGCCCGATGCTGCGCCAGTAGCTTGCGTTTGACCGGCATCCCCGCGAGGCCCTCGGGCCCGGTGCCCCGAAACAGGTTCAGGAGGACCGTTTCGGCCTGATCGTCGAGGTGGTGGCCGACGGCGACGGCATCAAGCCCGTGCTCGTCGGCGATACGCCCGAAGAAGCTGAAGCGAAGGTCGCGCGCGACCTCCTGAAAGGAGCGCGCGCTCTCACTGGCGAGCTTTTTCGTTTGAAACCGGACCCCGTGGAACGGCACGCCCAGGCGTTCTGCAAGAGACTGGACGAAGGCTTCGTCCTCATCCGAAGCGGCCCCCCGCATCTGGTAGTTGACGTGTGCGACGATGGGAGCGTAGCCGAGGTGGTTCAGCACGTGGAGCAGGACGACGGAATCCACGCCGCCGCTGACCCCGACCAGCACCTGCGCGCCCGGCGGCATGAGGGCGTGATCTGAAATATACCGGGCAACCTGGGCGGTCAGGGACATCGTCTTCCTGGTCCGGACGCGAAAACCTCGATTGTGAACGGCGCGCAGGTGGAGGGGAGAGGGCAATGTACGATTTCCAGCCGGATTGTCACCCGCCGAACCGTTTCGCGAGTTCGTCGAGCGAGAGCTTGACCATGGTGGGGTGGCCCGCCGGATCGGCGTAGGGCATCTCGCAGAGGAAGAGCTGGTCGATGAGGCCCCGCATCTCGGGCGTTTTGAGGCGCGTGCCGGGCGGGATGGCGCTCCGCCGGGCGAGGCTCCGGGCGAGGTTGTCGCGCGCCGGTATCTGGAGGGTGTCCCGATTCGTCTTGAACTGTTCGAGGATCTCTTCCAGGATCGTCCGCTCGTTGCCGGCCCGGATGTCCGCAGGTACGCCGCGTACCACCACGGAACGCCCGCTGAAGAACTCGACGTCGAAGCCCAACGCGCGAAGGTCCGGGGACAGTTCTTTGAGCAGTTCCAGATCAGCCGGACCGACTTCGACGGTTTGCGGGAAGAGCAGCTGTTGCGAGAGGCCGAGGCCGTCTTGCATGGCAAGGAGCGCTTTTTCGTACAGGATGCGCTGATGTGCCGCGCTCTGATCTAGAACCATCAGGCCGGACCGGATCTGGGTGAGGACGTACCGGTCGTGTAGTTGCCAGATGCGATCGCTTTCGTCGCTCAGTTCCTCCGTCTGATGTTCCTGGGGATTGACACCCGAGGGGATGGAGCGAAGCGCGGGGGTAGCCGTCTGGCCGGCGTAGAGGATATCCGAGAGCTCGCCCGGGCTTCTGTCGCCGAATATGTCCAACGGGCGGGCAGCATGCGAATGCCTGAAGGGCGTCCGCTCGGACGCACCCCCCGAGGGCCGGGCCGGGTATTGCCCAGCCGTTTTCCAGCCCGAAGCCTGGAAGCTGCGGGGCGCCGGCGCGAAGGCAGCAGGGTGGGGAGATGAGGGCGCACCTTCGTGCTCCGTCATTGTGGGCGCCGTGTGCCGGGGCGAAAGATCCGCCGATCCGAGCGCCTTCTTGACGACGGCGCGGAGAAATCCGTAGACGCCCCGCTCGTCGTCGAACTTAACCTCTGCCTTGGTGGGGTGGACGTTCACATCCACGTGGCGAGGGTCCACTTCGAGGAAGAGGACGAAGAACGGGAAGGTGTCGTCCGGCAGTGTCGGCTCGTATCCGGAGACGACCGCGTGGTCCAGATAGCGGCTGTGCACGTAGCGGCCGTTGATGAAGATGAACTGCTCGCCGCGGCTCTTGCGGTGGAAAGTGGGCTTGCTGATCAGGCCCCGCGCGGAGACGTACGTAGTGATCTCCTCGGCTTCGACGAGGTTGTCGGCCAGGGATTTCCCCCACAGCTCCCAGATCCGGTGCCGCAGGCGGGCCGGGAAGCCTGCTTCGGCGGCCGGTTCGAGGCGGTAGATCTCGTTGTCGTCGTGGATGAGCGTAAATCCGATCTCCGGATGCGAGAGCGCAATGAACTGGAACGTGTCGATGACGTGCTTGAACTCCGTCGCGGCCGACTTCAGGAAGTTGCGGCGCGCGGGCACGTTGTAGAACAGGTTCCGGATGGCGATGGACGTTCCGGTAGGCGCGGCGCACGGCTCTTTCCCCACGATCGCACCTCCGTCGACCCGGACGCAGGTGCCGCTGGCGTCGCCCACCCGCCGCGTTCTCAGTTCGACCTGCGCGACCGAGCCGATGGACGCGAGCGCCTCGCCCCGGAACCCGAGCGTGTAAATCTTTTCGAGATCCTCTACCGCTTTGAGCTTGCTGGTCGCGTGGCGCTGGAAGCTGCGGACGGCGTCGTTGGGGCTCATGCCGCAGCCGTTGTCGATTACCTGGATCAGCTCACTGCCGGCCGACTTGACGACGAGCGTGATCCGATCCGCGCCCGCATCTACCGCGTTCTCCAGCAGCTCTTTGGCGGCAGAGGCAGGGCGCTGCACGACCTCACCTGCGGCGATCTTGTTCGCCAGCGGCTCGGGCATGACCTGAATAATGTCCTGCGGCTCGAAGGGGACGTCCGACACGATTTCCAACCGGTGTGACTAAAGACGAAGTGTACGCATTCGGAGCGTGAGGTGGCTGTCAGTCCAAAGATAGCCTGTCAGCCCGAAGAAAGCCGGTGTCAGTTCAATGAAAGCCGGTATCAGTTCAATGAGAGCCGGCATCAGTTCAATGAGAGCCGGCATCAGTTCAATGAGAGATAGATCAGAAGGGCGCATGCCAGCAGCGCAAGCAGCACGGCGAGGTGCAGAGGGCGACGCCGCCGCGAACGGGGGCGTCCCATCCGCACACGTGGGCGGGAGGCTTCGGCGCGTTGCGGATCATAGTAGCGCGGCTCGTAACCGAAACGCCGGGGGCGCTGCCTCTTTCCGGGAAGGAAGTATCCCAATTCGCCCTCGCCTCCTCGTTACGGTTTGCGCGTGCCGGTTTAACAGGAGCGGCACCCCGGCGTTCCATTCAGACGTGGTCCACGATAGGGAAAAGAAGCTGAAATGAAGAATGAGAGGGTGCATCGAGCCGGGATGCACGCGGGGGCCCTGCGCTTGTTATTTGCAGTGAAGATGGCGAACTTGGCGACCTTTCACTTCGAGGCGCTTTCCA
>DASSAV010000112.1:0-2466 GCA_035699265.1 Rhodothermales bacterium | reverse complement strand
GTCGGCGAGTCTGACGGAGATGACTTCATTCGTTCCGTTCATGCGGTAGACACTCGCTTCGGCGTTCAGACGGCCATCCAGGAGGGCGGCCCAGCCGCCCGCCTCGTAGCTGTCGAAAGTGGACGGCTGGAGCGTCGGGATCGTGACGCCCCGGTAGAGCTCGCTTACTTCCGGTGGCAAGAAGCCCCGGCTGTAGTTGGCGTATGTCCCGCGCCCTTTCCCGAAGTCGTACGTTGCGCCTACGCGCGGGCTGAAGCGGTCGTACGTGTTTCGCCCGTCCGGCGCTCCTGAGAAGGCGGAAGGGGGCAGGTGGTTGTCGAATCCGTATGCAATGTGGTCGAACCGCAGGGAGGCGACGAGTTTCAGGCGGGTTACAGGCGACAACTCGAACTGTGTGTACCCCGCCGCATTGAGCAGGTTGACGCGGTAGTCGGTCAGGAGGGAGTCCAGTCGCTGAAATCGCAGGTATCGACCCGTGGCGGGATCGCGTTCGATCTGGAGATAGTGGGCGACGAAGGAGTCCGGGCTCCGGTCGAGTGTGGCGCCGGCAATCAGGCGCGCGTCCAGCCAGTCGAAGTATTGGCGGTGCTGGATGTTCACGCCGAGGCTCCAGAAGCTGCCGTCGTTTACCTCGCCCGAGGCGTGGGCCGGGTCGTTTCGGATGTTTTTAATCCGGTAATGCGGAAGCTGCCCGACCGAGTTGTTTCGCCAGAAGACGGCCAGGTTCGTGCTGCTGTGCGCGTTCCAGACCTGGTCGAGCCGGGTGGTCAGGCGTGTGGCATCCACCTTGCGGTACGTGAACGTCTGCAGGCTGGTATACCCCTTCCGATAGAAATTCAGGCTGTCCAGGTTGCCGTTGGTGTCGGTGTTCAGGTGGTTGGTCGAGAACGTGGTGGTGAGCCGGGTGGCTGGCGCGAAGGCGTAGTCCCCGCGCAGGGTGAGCGAGAGCTTGTCGAAGTCGCTGTGGTCGGCCCAGCCGTGCCGCTGCCGTGCCACGTAGCCGCCGCCGTAAAGGCCGAGGCGGCCGGCTGTGGTCGATGCCTCGTAGTCGCCGCGCCGGTAGCCGTAGTCGTCTCCCCTGACACGGACGTGGCCGGACAGGGTGGGCGTGGGCGTGGGGGTGATGAAGTTGATCGCGCCGCCGACCGCGTTTGCCCCAAAGAGAGAGGAGGAGGGGCCGCGCACGACCTCAATCCGCTCCACTCCGGCCATGTTGATTTCAGTGAGGGCGTTGTGGTTGAAGATGCCGGTGGGGCGGATCGGGATGCCGTCCTCCAGGTAGGCGTACAGCGCGCCGTAGGAGAGCGGCTGGCGGATGCTCATGTTGTGCTGCTCGTTTCCCAGGTTGGTCATGTGGACGCCCGGCACGGTGTTGAGCGCTTCGTAGAGCATGTTCGGCTTCGTGGCCTGGAGTTGGGCCGCGCTGATGGCAGAAACGGCGACGGGGGCGTCGGTCCGCTTTTCCTCCTGCCGGCTCGCACTGACGATCATAGGCTGGAGATCCATCAGGCGCGGCCGCAACTCGACGCGCAAGGGCCGTGAGGTGGAGGACAGTTTCACCGTTTCCGATTCGTAGCCCACGTAAGAGAACACGAGGTTTTGGACGGAGGGGGGGAGGTCGAGCGTGAAGCCGCCTTCCTGATCCGTCACGGTGCCGAGTGTCGTCCCTTCGGCGAGGACAGTGACGCCGGGGAGGGGGCTGCGTGTCTCGGTGTCCAGGACGTGGCCCGTAACGGCGGTCTGGGCGAACACGATGGAAGGGAGCAGTAGTAGGGCCGCGGCGAGCGCGGGCAATCGAGCAAGGATCTTCATGGCACGGTCTGAGAGCGGTTGACGGCAGGCATGTCGGAAAGGCGGTCGGAACCGCCTCGTTCAGCAATGCCGGAAAACAGCCGTCAATTTTTCATCAGCGGGGAAAAACGCTGTCGCTCAGCAACGAACTGCTACGCGATCTCAGGCCGTGCGGGGTGGGTGGTCGAGCGCACGCACGTGGCCGTTGGCCTTGACCTGGAGGTCGAGGGTCGGGAATACGCGGGGAGACTCGGGCGTGGGGGGAAGGGTATCGGCTTCCGCCACGACGAAGAAGGACACCGGAGAGGGGGAGGAGGGCGCCTGCCGGGCGTCGTCACGTTCGGCATCGGCCATGCGCTTCTTCAAGAAGCACTTGCCGTGGCACTTCTCATGCGGCTTCGTACGGTTCACGCAGAGGTGCGTGGCGATGTAGTCGTGCCGGAGATAGAAGAGTGTCTGAACGACGAGGCCGCCCTGTGTGCTGAGCGCGAGGCTCAGTACGAGGAGGAAGGCGGTCATATGTCGGGAAACGTATGGCACCTACAGGCACCTCTGCAGACGTGGCAATACCTGTACCTGCAATGATACGAAGAGAAAGCCTCCTTTACCATGAAGGGGGCGGGGAGGTCGTGTGGTTTGCCCGTGCATAGAGAATGAGGGGAAGAGTGAATGAGG
>DASSAV010000111.1:0-4938 GCA_035699265.1 Rhodothermales bacterium | reverse complement strand
CGATCTTTCGGGGCGCGTCGTTCTCGTCACAGGGGCTAGCCGGGGCATCGGGCGGGCCATTGCAGAAGGCATGGCGGAGTCCGGTGGAACCGTGGCGGTGCATTACCGGCAGAACGCGGTGGCCGCCGAAGAAATTGCCGCACGCCTGGGACGTGGCACCGCGGCTTTCCAGGCAGAGTTGGCCGATCCCACGGCATGCGACCGCCTCTTCGCGGCCGTGCTGGGCGTCTATGGCCGGTTGGACGTGCTCGTCAACAACGCCGCCGTCAGTGGCCACATTCGGCTGGATGCTCCCCTGGAAGAGTGGCGGCGGGCGTGGGACCGGACCATCGCCGTGAATCTCCGCGCCGTCGATCAACTTTGCCGCCTGGCCATCGGGCACTTCCGCCAACACGGGGGCGGCCGCATTATCAACGTAGCCTCGCGGGCCGCCTTTCGGGGCGATACACCTGAGTACATGGCCTATGCCGCCTCGAAAGGCGGTATGGTCGCGCTCACCCGTTCCATTGCGCGCGGATTCGGCACAGAGGGCGTCTGTGCCTTCACGCTGGCGCCCGGCTTTACCAGGACCGACATGGCGCAGGAGTACATGGATGCTTACGGCGAGGCGCACGCCTTGCGGGACAATGCCCTGGGCCGCCTCACCGAACCCGGCGACGTAGCGCCCCTCGCCGTCTTCCTGGCGAGTGGACTGGCGGACCACGCCACCGGCTCCACGATAGACATTAACGCCGCCAGCTACGTGCATTGACGCCGAATCCTCGCGCTCCACTCGGCAGGCTCCTGGAGACGATCAGTCGGGGGGAACCAGAAACTCCAGGGCACCCGGCCGGATGCGGACGTCGAGCAACTCGGAGCGTTTTGCCGAAGGCGCTTCGTCCGCGTCCTGGTCTTCTTCAGGCCAGATCTCGTCGTCTACGTGAAGCTTGCTTCCGGACCAGCGGATCTGAATGTGTCGACCGCGCCGGATGGTTACGGGCAGGTCGGCCGGCTCACCCGGGCCGCTTACGGACAGGTATCGCAACAACTCATCTCGTTTATCGGCTCGCGACAGCACCAGGTCGAGCAGGCCGTCGCCGGGATCGGCTGTGCGGGCGAGGTGGAGGTTGGGGCCGATCCAGGATGTGTTCATGGCCTCTACGAGGAGGTATTCACCCGAAAGATCGTATCCGTCCACCGTGATCGTGTACGTCTGGCTGGCGTAATCGGGCAACAGCCGTTTGATCCGGTCGTAGGAGATGCGAAGCTCCTCTGCTGTTGTACTAGCACCGGAATCCTCTCCGTCCGCATCTGCCACCGACATAGTATGCGGGAAAAGGCCGAGTCCGGCGGCCTCGATGAAATACCCATCTCCCCAGGGAGATTGCAGTGCACCCACGTCGAAAGATTGGCGTCTATCCAAACTCCATGAGCTGATGATCTGCTCGTACGGCCCCTCGATGCCGAGTGTAGTCGCGACGTTGTTGGCGGTTCCGAGCGGAAGGACGCCGATCGGGATTCCGCGACCGATCAGACTGCGTGCGACCTTCTCGACCGTACCATCTCCTCCGGCAATAACGACGAGGGCGCCCGGATCTCTGAGCGCCTTCTCATAGCCCTTCTTCTTGATTGACTGATAGGCCGGATCATATTCCGCGTTACGGAGCGCCTCCATCAGTTCGTCGGGTTTTACCTGCTCGTCGCCCGCCCTGGGATTGTGCATCAAGGTCACACGCATAAGCACCTGCTGCCGGAACTGACCGGGTTTGAAAGGATCCATTATTCAAAAAGACGAACGGAAATGCGCATACTTATAGCCAATGATGATGGAATTTATAGCCCCGGGATTCGTGCCCTGGCGGAAGTGGCAGCCGAGTTTGGGGACGTCCGAATCGTGGCCCCCGACGTGGAGCAGTCCGGCATGGGGCACGCCATCACCCATTCGCGTCCACTCACATACCGCCGCACGCCGATCGGGGACTTCGAGGCGTACCGGGTAAACGGCACGCCCGCTGATTGCGTGGCGCTCGGGACGTACCACTGGGAGAAGGTGGACCTTGTGCTTTCGGGGATCAACCTCGGGTTGAACATCGGCAACTCGTGCTGGCACTCGGGGACCCTGGCTGCGGCCAAGCAGGCGGCCCTGCTGGGATTACGAGGCATTGCGTTCAGTGCTCCCGTCCTGGACAGCGAACCGCGTTTTGATCTTGTAAAACCTTCCGTGGCGAGGGTGCTGGAACTCTTGATCGATGAGCCCTCGCTCTGCCTCGTCAACGTGAACTTCCCCGGCGAGGAGCCAAAAGGCATCTGCTGGACGCGGCAGTCGGTCCGGCATTATGACGGGAGAGTCGTACCGGATACCGATCCCATGGGACGCGAGCACTTCTGGTTCACCGTCGTTCCGGTAGAAGCGGTAGAAAAGGGGACCGACCGATGGGCCATCAACAACAGCTACGTCTCCGTTACGCCTCTTCGCCTCGATCTCACCGACGAGAAGGCGCTCACCGAGGCAAAGCAAGACAAACCCCTGGCGTTCGGCGTCGTGCAATCCTGACGTTCGGCATTTCCTGTGGATTTGCGGCATCTCTTGCGATCTATCGTCCGGCCGGATAACTTGCGTGGATGAGGAGGAGCGCTCGTGCAGAGGAAACCGGCATCACCCTAACCGATTTGCGCTCCGCCCATGCGCTACATTCTCGCGCTCGACCAAGGAACCACCAGTTCACGCGCCATCTTATTCGATCAGCGGGGGCAGATCAAAGCAGCCGCTCAGAAGGAGTTTGAACAGATCTTTCCGAGACCGGGCTGGGTGGAGCACGACCCCGGTGAAATCTGGTCCTCCCAGATCGGCGTGGCGGCCGAGGCACTCTCCCGTGCGGGGGTGAAGGCGGCCGACGTAGCGGGCATCGGGATCACCAACCAGCGAGAGACGGCGGTCGTCTGGGACCGCCGGACGGGCGAACCCGTCTTCAACGCCATCGTCTGGCAGGACCGGCGTACTGCCGGCATCTGCGACAGCCTGAAGGAAAAAGGGCTCGAATCCTTATTCCGGCGGAAGACAGGTCTGGTGATCGACGCCTATTTCTCGGGGACCAAGGTGAAGTGGATCCTGGAGAACGTTCCCGGCGCGCGCGAGAAGGCCGAGGCGGGGCACCTCGCGTTCGGGACGGTCGATTCCTGGCTGATCTACAAGCTTACCGGGGGCGAACTCCACGTGACCGACGTGACGAACGCCTGCCGGACGCTCCTGTTCGATATCAACACGTGTACGTGGGACGACGAGTTGCTGGACATTCTGGGTGTACCCCGGTCGATGTTGCCCGAGGTGCGATCGTCGTCCGAGGTGTACGGGCAAACGGCCGGAGACCTGTTTGCGACCCGGATCCCCATCGCTGGCATCGCGGGCGATCAACAGGCCGCTACTTTCGGGCAGGCGTGTACCCAGGTGGGAATGGCGAAGAATACCTACGGCACCGGCTGCTTCATGCTCATGAACACCGGCACGGAGCCCGTCCCTTCCAAGAACAACCTCCTCACCACCGTTGCGTGGCGGCTCGGTGACCGTCCGATAGAATACGCGCTCGAAGGGAGCGTCTTCATCGCGGGAGCGGTGGTGCAGTGGCTTCGGGACGGGCTCAAGCTCATCCGTACGTCCGCTGACGTGGAGCCGCTCGCTCGCACCGTACAGGACAATGGCGGCATCTACCTGGTGCCTGCGTTCGCGGGGCTCGGCGCGCCGCACTGGGATCCGTACGCGCGCGGCACCATCGTCGGGATCACGCGCGGGGTAACGGGGGGGCACTTTGCCAGAGCCGCGCTGGAGGGGATCGCGCTCCAGGTGGCCGACGTGCTGGAAGCGATGGAGGCCGACAGCGGGATCGAGGTCAAGGAACTGCGGGTGGACGGCGGCGCTGCGGTGAACGACCTGCTCATGCAGATCCAGGCCGACGTGCTCGGCGTGCCGGTGGTTCGGCCGAAGGTGACGGAGACGACGGCCCTCGGGGCCGCTTATCTGGCCGGGCTGGCGGTAGGCTACTGGGAGAGCGAGGAAGAGATCGCAACGCAGTGGGCTCGAGACGCAGTGTTCATGCCCGAGTTGCAAGAGCCTGAGGTGGAGCAACTGCGGGCGGGGTGGAGGCGGGCGCTCGACCGGGCGCGGGCGTGGGAGGAAGACGGTTAGCAGTTAGCAATTAACAGTTAACAGTGGGCAGTTCTGTTCAAGCGTTCGCGTGTTAAGGGGTGTGGTGTGGTGGACCGGGGGATGCATTTTATCTGAATCTAAATCCAAAATTGAACTATGTCACCCTTTCTAGGTGAGGTCGTGGGCACGGCCCTTCTCGTATTGCTTGGCGATGGTGTCGTCGCTAACGCTGTCCTGAGAGGTACAAAAGGCGAAAACGCCGGCTGGATCGTGATAACATTCGGCTGGGGCATGGCCGTGTTCGTCGCCGTGTTCGTCGTCGCGGTGTTCAGCGGCGCGCATATCAATCCTGCCGTAACTATCGGGTTGGCCATCGCGGGCAAGTTTGCCTGGTCGAGCGTGCCCGTCTACATCGCCGGGCAGTTCCTCGGGGCAGGTATCGGGGCGTTCCTCGTATGGCTGCATTACCGGCCGCATTTTGGAGTGACGGACGATCCGGTCACGAAGCTCGCCGTCTTTTCAACGGGTCCGGCCATCCGGAACTACCTGGAGAACTTCATTTCAGAGGTGATCGGCACGTTCGTGCTCGTGCTGGGAGTCCTGTACCTGGCCGTACCCGAGGTGGGGCTCGGCGCGCTCGATGCGCTGCCGGTCGGCCTCCTGGTGTTTGCCATCGGTCTCTCCCTGGGAGGTACCACGGGGTACGCCATAAATCCGGCGCGCGACCTGGGGCCCCGTATCATGCATGCCATCCTGCCCATTTCCGGGAAGGGGGGAAGCGACTGGAGGTACGCCTGGATTCCGGTGCTCGGGCCAGT
>DASSAV010000110.1:0-5926 GCA_035699265.1 Rhodothermales bacterium | reverse complement strand
CGCTGGCAGCGAGCCCGGTCCGGCAATGTCGGTGCTCCTCGCCAATATGTTGCCCGCCCTGGCATCCAGCGGGATGCGTACATTCGACTATCAGGGAGCCAACACGCCGTCCATCGCCGAGTTCAAGCGGCGGATGGGGGCACGGCTCGTTTCCTACTATGGGATCGAGAAATGCACCCGACCCGAATTGATTGTATTTGAACGGCTCCGTACCCTCTACCCCCGCCGATAATCTCGGGCCAACGCACCAGCGCTGCCCCTCGGCCTCAGCACCAACCCCACGCTCTTGTCATGTCGAGCGAAGCCGAGACACCCGACACAACAGCACTCATACCAAATCCGGTTATTCACTTGACGAATAGTAAAAGCAAAAGAAGCTCCCCTCCTTTCCAAGGAGGGGATACAGGGGTGGTTTGCATCTGCTCCAGGATCGGCAGTTTTTCCTACTGATACCAGTTCTCCGAAATAGCAGTGCATACTCTCTGGCCTGGCATTTTGAATAACAGCACCATGTCATTCTGAACGCAGTGAAGAATCTCTCCTGATTCGGCCCTACACGAAGAGAGATCCTTCGCGGAGCCTGTCCTGAGCGCAGTCGAAGGACTCAGGGTGACACACCGACAGACGTTCAGGCTTGCACAAGAGTTTTGTAGAACTGGTATGATACTGATCATCCGGATCTGGTATCATAGCCGTTCTGCAAAACGCCAGTGCAAACATAGAAGCCTCCCAACCAGTCATGCTGAACCTCGTCCCGAACTCGATCCGGGACCCAGAGCATCTCTCTTGAACACGTGAACACCCGAACACGTGAACACCCTTCCACCCCATTGAACCGGCGACACGGCTTCCGCGGACCCGTCCTCACCCTCCTGTCCGGAACGACCGTCACGATGGCCGTCTCCTTCCTAGTACAACCGGTCCTGACGCGCCTGTACACACCGGCCGACTTCGGCGTCCTGAGCTACTTCATGTCCCTGCTGGGAGTCGTCTTCACGGCCAGCACGTTCCAGTACGACGCGGCCTTGATGCTCCCGGAGGACGAGGAAGACGTCACCAACCTGTTCTGGCTCTGCGGTTCGCTCCTGACAGGCTGGGTATTGTTGCTGGTTGCCCTGATTCCGCTACGGGCGGAGATAGCCGGTTTCCTCGGATTCCCCGGCGTAGCCCCCTGGCTGCCGCTGCTGCCCGCCGTGCTGCTTGCCATGCGCTCCGGCAGACTGATGGAAACGCTGCTGCTCCGACAGCGGCGCTTCCCTGTAGTCACGGGCGGGCAGGTTACCGACGCCGTCGTTGCGGCTGGAACCCGGATCGGGGCCGGTCTGCCCTTCGTTTACGCGGGCGCGAGTGGGCTCGTCGGAGGAGTGCTTGCGGGTGATTTGGCCTCCTGCCTCCTGTATGGAGCCGCCATCGTCCGGGAGCGGAGCGGGGCGCTCTGGCGCAGCTTCGACCCGTCGCGCATCCGGTCGCTGGCCGTTCGGTATCGCCGCTTCTCCCTGTTCTCCACGCCGGCGGCGCTGCTCAATACCGTGGTCACCCGCCTGCCCTTCCTGGGCATCCCCTTCTTCTTCCATTCCCGGCAGGGCGCCATCCTGGGGTTCCTGGGACTGGCATTCAACGTGTTCTCCGTACCGCTGTCACTGATCCGGGGATCCGTCGCACAGGTTTTCCTGGTGCAGGCGGCCGAATCCAACCGTGCCGGCAGGCTGCGGGAAGTAACGGAGACTGTGCACGCCCGCCTGGTAATGACCGGCCTCTTCCCGGCACTCGTGCTCGTGCTGGCGGCGCCTGACCTCTTCGATTTCGTCTTCGGGCACGAATGGCGCGAGGCTGGGCACTACCTCCAGTTCATCGCGCCCTGGATCTTCCTGGCCTTCGTAGCCTCTCCCCTGACGATGGTATTCGACGTACTGGAACGGCAGCGAGCCGACCTGGCCACGAGCGTGCTGATGTTCGGGACGCTCTCGGCGGCGCTGGTCGCCGGCGGCCTGACCGGCAGCATCTACACGACACTCTTCGTACTCGGCCTGTGCGGCGCTGCCACGCGGATCGTACACATCGGCGTCATCCTGCGGCTGGCGGGCCTCGAATGGAGCGCCATGCTCCGCCCCTATGTCCGCTTTCTGCTCATCAGCACTCCCGCGCTCGCCCTGATCGGCGCAGCCATGTTTGTCGGACGCCCGTGGTTCACGTCGTTGGTGGCCGCGCTCGCCGGCCTCGGATATGGCCTGTTCGTCCTGCACCGGGAAGGCCTCCTCCCCGCGCAATTACAAGATTGGCCGCGGTCCTGATACCCTCCCCGATCCCTGCCCAACCCCCGCCACAAAAAAGCCGGGTGCCCATAGAGCACCCGGCCTCAAAATCCACAACAAAACCTCTGCACACGTAGCCGCAGGTCTTCAGCCTGCGTGTCTCCTGCGTTGTAGCCGCAGGTCTTTAGCCTGCGTGTTCTCCTGCATGTAACCGCAGATCTTCAACTGGATCTGGCTGCGGTCCGCGGTCAACACCGACCTACAGAATCGACCGAAACGTCGGCGGCAGGTTCGAAAAACCGTTCCCGGCCTCCGCCACCTCCGGCCGCTCGGGCGCATCCTGGGACTGCTCGCCAGTACCGCAGTACTTCGTGAACGCCTGCGTCAGGTCCGATGCGATGGCGCTGGCGCTCCGCCCTTCGATGTGGCGGCGCTCGATAATGTAAACGGGGTCGCCGTCCTTAAAGAGCGCGATGAACGGCGATGAAGGCGGAACCCCGGCCAGGTGCTCGCGCATGCGCGCCGTGGCTTCCAGATCCTGTCCGGCAAAGACCGTGACGTACCGGTCGGGCTGAGACGAAGCATGCATCGCGAGGGCGACGGCAGGTCGGGCATTGGCCGCCGCACACCCGCAAACGGAGTTGATGACGACGAGCGTAGTTCCTTGCTGCGCCTCGTCTATCGCCGCGTCCACTTCGGCGGCATCGTGCAATTCCTGAACGCCGAGGCGCGTCAGTTCCTCGCGCATCGGCTTGACGAGTGGTTCCGGGTACGGCATATCAAAAGGGGTCAGGTATGTGAGAACGATACTTCGCGGGTAATGTGGCCCGCCGGTCGATTTTTGTCGTTAGGCTAACGAAACGGCGCCTGTATTGATCCTTTGGTGTGTATGGACCACCCGGCGTTACAGCCTACCCGCCGAAATCGACCTTGCCATGCGGGAGGCGCGGTAAATCCTCGATCACGTCCCCCCTGTCCAGGCCCCAATCCTGGGATACCCCAGACCGCCACGCTGCGATGCTCCGTCGGAATGCCGCAGCCAACTGCCATAAGGACACCTCCGCAGCGTCCAATTGTGAACGCATGTCGCGTGCCCGATGGCCTGCCCCGCCTCGGCCCGGCCAGACCCGCTGCACGACGCGCAAAGCCTCGGGGCGGACCGCCGCTGCCACCACCAGCGCACCCGCGCACGCCGCAGACACCACAATAAACCGCCCAGTGTTCCGTGTCATCTTTTTTCAAGTATGTGATCGATATGCCTTATACGCGCGCCACGCAAGCGAGTTGAACCGAAGCCTGCAAGAGCCTCAGAAACCGCGCCCGCAGCCCGCCCTGCATTTCACCCCTGCCAATCTGTCAGGTTACGAAAATAACCTTGCCCCGCCACATAGTTTGCCCTACATAGCTCCAGCCCTCCCCCGCACCCACCGCACACCCGTTCTTTGACATCCTGCATCCGCCCAAACCTGTGCCATTTCCCAACCCCTTCCTCTAGGAGGCAGTTGGTCCAGCGCTGGATGATCTACCCCTCCCTCCGAGGGAGGTGGCCCGCCAGGGACGGAGGGTGTACCCAACCTGAACACACCCGCAAAACTGCACCGTGTCTGCCATGTATCCCGGCCACGAATGCCCCCTGATTCACCGGCGACTCTCCTGGTTCAGCGGGCAACGGACCGGGCTGATACATCGTAGGGCTACAAGTCACCCGGTGAATGGCTGCGCCTTACACCCGAGACCTGCACCATCTGCACACCCGAAAAACACGCGTTCCGTGTGCAAAGTGTGCAATGATGCGCGATACACGTTCTAGAATGAGACCGCCTCCACCTCGACAAACAACTGACAACTGACCACGAACACTCGAACCCTTAAGCCCCGCACAGGGCGTCCGATATTTTTCGTCTGCGCACAGTATTGTGCCCATATCGCCACAGGCCGTAACATGTCCGTTACGACAGCAGCTAACCCCTCGCAGATATTCCGATTGCATGCAGACACGTTACGACCCCACGTATCGAACCCGTTCTCCTCTCGTACTCGGAATGGTGCTGGGTGTATCGGCTTTGATCCTCTCGGGATGTGCAGGCAGCAAGCACGTGGCGCAACGACCCTCAAAGGCCGAAAGGCCCGCTGTCGCTCCCAGACCCGCACCGGTCGCACTCGAACCCGCCGTCTGGACCGTACCGGGCGAGGCCGTATCTGCGAAACCGGAAGCAGCCGCAGGAGCATATGTGTCGGCAGATGACCGTATCCGTGAGGACGTGGAAGGATGGATTGGGACTCCGCACCGGATGGGCGGCACCACCCATGACGGCGTGGACTGCTCGGCGTTCGTTCAGGCTGTATACCAGGATGTATTCGACATCCGGCTCCCGCGCACAACCGTCCAGCAGGCCACGGTAGGCCGGAAGATCTCACCCGACGAGCTGCGGCCCGGTGATCTGGTTTTCTTCCACCCTTCCAGATCGAACCACGTGGGCATTTACTTGAGCAACGGGGAATTTGCCCATGCTTCTGAGAGCCGCGGCGTAATCATCTCGAAGTTCGACCAGCCGTACTGGCAGCGGTCGTACTGGACGGCGCGGCGCGTATTGCAGGGCGCTGTGACCCCGGCCGGTAGTAGCGCCGCACACCCGCCGGCATCGCCTGCAGAAGCAAACGCGACCTCCGAAACCCCCATTTCATCGCATACCGGCTGGTGATGCCGAAGGCGACACCCTGGGATCGGATCCAACGAGTGGCTTGCGCGTGAAATAGTTTTGAGCGTTATTTCAGACGGCACGACCGCCGCCGGAATACGAGTCCAACCCTGAGCCGACCGCCGCAGCCTGATGGCCGTGGCGTTCTCTTTTTTTGCCCCCGCAGCGACCCAGGGCTGTGTAAACCAAGATTTCGAGCCGTTGTCTTCCCATGCAACAGAACACGACATACCTGACGGAAGAAGGTCTCCAGAAACTGAAGGAAGAACTCCAGTCCCTCCGGACGAAAGGGCGCGCCCGTATCGCCACTGCCATCGCGGAGGCACGGGCACAGGGAGACTTGTCTGAGAACGCGGAGTACGACGCGGCGAAAGAAGAACAGGGACACTTGGAAGCCCGCATCGCGCATCTGGAATCTCTGGTCGCGAATGCCCGTATGGTGGATGAGAGCCAGATCGACTCGTCAAAAGCCTTTATCCTGTCGAAGGTACGCGTGAAAAACGTGCAGAACGGAATGGAGCAGGAATACACCCTCGTATCGGCGCAGGAGGCCGATCTGGCCGCCGGTAAGATCTCGGTGACCAGCCCGGTAGGGAAAGGCCTGCTCGGGCGCACCGTCGGCGACACGGTCGACATAAAGGTCCCGGCTGGTAAGATCAAGCTCAAGATCCTGGATATCAGCCGGTAACGGCGTCCGTTCCGCTTGCCCCAATTAAGCCCTAAGTGGCCGTGGCGAAGAAGGCCCAACCAGCTCGCCGGAAGAAAGGCGGCCGCAATACGTGGCTGCGTGGACTTCTGCTCGTGCCGTTGATGGTACTGGCCACGTTCTACGGCGTCTGCGCGCTCCTGCTGCTGGCCTACAACGTCATACTCCCGCCCGTGACGACGGTACAGTTGCAACGGGGCATCGAAGCCCTCGCCGATGGCGAGGCCCCACAATTCTCCTATCGGCCGGTGGCGATGTCCCGCATCTCG
>DASSAV010000109.1:0-2509 GCA_035699265.1 Rhodothermales bacterium | reverse complement strand
GGGCCGCAACCGGTGTTGTGCCCGCCCTTAGTCAGAATATACCTGTTCAACATAGAGGAATGTGGAGGCGAAACCATGAGAGTACGCGACATTATGACGGCCAACCCGGCCACCTGTACGCCCGACAGCAGCTTGCAACACGTGGCGAAGATGATGCTCGATTGCGACTGCGGCGCTGTCCCGGTGGTGGAAAGCGCCGGATCGGGCCATTCCATCGGCATCATCACCGACCGTGACATCGTCATCCGAACGCTGGCCCAGGGGCGCGACCCCATGAACCTCAGCGTGCGCGACGCCATGTCCGAGTCCACCATCACCATCAGCGCGGACCGCGACCTCAAGGATGCGGCGTCGACGATGAAGCAGAACCAGATCCGCCGCCTCGTAGTGACGGACGGCGACGCCCGGATCGTCGGCATTCTCGCCCAGGCGGATATCGCCCGCCAGAGCAAAGACCGCCAGACAGGCGCGCTGGTCGAGGAGATCTCCGAGCCCGTAGGCCAGTCCACCCGCGCTATGGCCGGCCGCAACGAGTAACGGAACAGAAGGAATAGGAGCCCGGCTCACTGAGGTGGGCCGGGCTCCTCCTTTAATGGGCCAACCGAATTCTTTTCGGGCGCCGGGAACAGGACGCTCACTACCGGGTGCAAGATGTTCTCAACATCGCGGGGTAGAGCAGTCTGGTAGCTCGTCGGGCTCATAACCCGAAGGTCGTGGGTTCAAATCCCACCCCCGCTACTACCAAGGCCCATCAGTTTTTACGCTGATGGGCCTTTTGTTTTTGCCGCCTGGGAAACGATAATGAGTGCCACTGTCAACTGAATACCCATGCCCATCACCCTCCCAGACGAAACGAAGGAAGAACTCGTCGCCTCCATCAAGCACTACTTCCTGGACGAGCGCGATGAAGAAATCGGCGACCTACAGGCGTCTCTCATCCTGGATTTCATCCTGAAAGAGATCGGACCCAGCATCTACAACCAGGCCGTCCGAGATGCCCAGGCCAGCCTGCAGGGCACGGTGGCGGACCTCGATGCCACCCTCTACGAGCCGGAACTCGGCTACACCGCCGAGCGCCGCACCCGCCGCAACGCGCGCAAATAGGAGGGGGAAGCCGCCCATATTCATAGCAAAAAAGAATGAGTGCCACTGCTCGACGGACGCTTGCATGGATACCATTAACACGATGCATCGGCGGCGTCCGTCAAGCAGTGCCCCCCTTGCTATAGTCGACGGATCTGAGCCGCCCCGCATCGTCGATGATGTTCGTCTCCATGCCCGGCACGACGTCCGTGTTCTGCGCCGACGCGCAGCGCCACCCCTCCGCCGTCCGGTGCACCACGAACGAGAAGATGGTATGCCGCGTCCCCGGACTCGTGACCCCGCCCACAGGTGTCTGCCCCGACAGCCGCATCCTGGCGTGCACCACCGCGACGTCGTCCGACAGCCGCTTTACCTTCACCCGCACCAGTTGCAGGGTGGAGCGGTTGAAAATGTTCTCGAGGCCGTAAGCGTGGGCCTTCCGGATGGACGCACGGTCGTGCCACCAGAGCCCGGTCACGTTCACGAACTCCCCATCCTCGTCGAAGATCGAAGCCAGCGTGTCCGGATCCCGGTTGTTCCATGCCTCCACGAACACTGCCGGGATACGCTCGGGACTGTCGATAGGGCCATATTCCAGGCTCGAAGGGTGCCGCTTCATTGCGCGAATCTGTATCAATCGGTAGACTCCGGCGGTGGCCGGGGTGCGCTGGAGGTCATATCAGCATGACACTAAACATTGTACGCTTCATCAGCGTCTTGTTCATCGCTGTAGCGATGGCCGCGGGGTTCGCCCACTTGCTTGAATTGCCCAACAAGATCCGCCTGTCCCGTGAGGACTATCTGACCGTCCAGCAGATCTACCGGGGTTGGGCCCTGCTCGGGATCGCAGTCATCGGTGCCCTGGTGTCGACGCTGGTCCTGACCATCATGGTACGCGAAAACCGGACGCTGTTCTCGCTCACGCTCGCAGCCACGATATGCATCGCCCTGAGCCTCGTAGTCTTCTTCACCTTCACGTTCCCGGCGAACCGGCAAACGCAAAACTGGACGACGCTGCCTGAGAACTGGCAGGCGCTTCGCCGGCAATGGGAATATTCGCATGCCGTCGGCGCCGGACTCTATTTCGCAGCGCTCATCCTGGTCACCCTCTCCCTCCTCGTCGGTCGCAAATCGTGAACACCTCGTCAGAGAAATGCCCCCATACTCCCATACACCACACCCCTCGAATACCAGAACACAGTACACACAAACACACCCGTTCCCTTTCACGCCTGCTTCACATTTTTGCCACCGGTCGCTTTCCCATAAGGTTGCGAAAGCAAGTTTTTACTATACTAAAGCGCTGCCTGCCTGGCCCCGCACGGGCAGCACAGAATCGGGAACCAGTCCGCCCGCTTCCACCACCACGAGCGCCCGAGCCCAGTGCAGCGACGAAGACTCGATCCACTACAGGGGATCTGGAGGG